>JAAYXM010000214.1 GCA_012515925.1 Clostridiales bacterium | reverse complement strand
TTCCGGCGTCACGGTAAAAACGCTTGTGTCGGAGCTGGTAACCGTCATGTTTCCCTCGGGGTCGACAGACCCGTCAAGCATTTTGCCGAAACGGTGCAAAACTCCGTTTGACATAAAAACCTGTGTATTCAAATCAAGATGCTCTCCGACAGCGAGTGTGGTTTTTTCTGCGTCAAAAACAACGTTCGATATCGTCGGTTCGCCGTCAAGCTTTCTGAAATACAATAGTCCGGGGTATTGCTGATAATTGGCATTTGAGTCGGCACGCCCCACCGAACGTATAACTAACGTGTGTATGCCTTCGGTCAGATATATACTGTTCATAAGCGCAACCGGACCCTTCGGCGACATCGGACGTCCGTTGCAAAAGTCATATTGGCCCATATACCTGTCGTTTATGTATATATTCGCGATAGCGCCCTCGTAGTTTCCGCCCTGAAACTCGAACGCGTAATATCCGTCGTGCGGAATCAGAATCTCAAATACCGTATCCGATGCGCGAGGTGCGTTTGCGACATTTACGGCGGATTGAATCCCGTAAACCTGATACCTTAATCCCTTATCATATGATTGAACGAGCTCGGATGTCTTTTCTTTATTAATCCGCCAGCCTAACCGCTCAATCGTAGCTTCAAGCGGAGAACCGCTTTGGTCCGCGGTAAAATCAAATATCACGTCCCCGCCGGCCGATGCGCGCGGGAGCACATTTATTCTGATTGTATTGCTTGTTAATACAGTCCCGTCATAGTTTACACTTGCGACAAACTCCGCCCATCCCGGCCCGACGCCCGTAACCAGGCCGTCGGCGCTTAAACTCACTGCCCCGTCGGGCTGGCCCCCGGTTATCAAAAACTCAACAGGCGTATCGCTGAGGTCAAGCGGGAAACCGTTCTCGGTTTTTGCATTAACGATAAGCTGTGTTGAAAGAAACGGGTACAGTGTATCCACGGCGGTCGAAAGCTCTATACTATGCAGGGAGGACGTATCCAGAACCTCGATTGTTACGGTGTCCGTGTATATTTCTCCGTCATATTGCAAATACGCGGTTATATCCGCAACTCCCTGTGCATACGCGGTGATTACCCCGTCCGCTGAGGCTCTTGCCACGCGCGCGTCCGAGCTTTCGTAGTAAACAAGTCTGTCATCCAAATCAACCATGGTATAGTCCGTCATTCTGCCCACAAGCTCGGTATTAACGCTCTCCCCGCTGATAAGCCTTGTTTTATCGGCTTTTAACCGTATTCCCATAAAGCCGTATGTTCCGTCAAATTCCATGGCAACCGGATAGAACGCGTACCCCGACGAGCTTGTATTCTTATCTTCCATAACAAAGATTATTATATGCTCGCCCGCGTCTGTAAACTCGATATCTCCTATGTATTCCCCGCGCGGGGCAAAGTCATTCTGATAACAATCCCATGTTAATTGCCGGTTCTCCGGAATAATACACCCTTGTAAATCCTGTATTGCTTCATTTGAAAGAGGTATTGTGTAAATACCGACAATTCCCGCTGCGTTTCCGCCGTAATAATCCATGGTCAGGCGGTAGCGTCCCGCTGCGGGAATATCGCTTTTAAGCGCAACGTATTCGTCCTTTGCCGCCTTGGCCTGCGCCGTTGTTTCGAGTAAAACCATATGAAAGCCCGACGAAAGGTTGGACACGTTCGAATCAACATATGCCCAATTGCGCTCCTCACCGTATGTCGTATATGCCGCCATATCATGCTCCGAGTTGCCGCGGACGCCGTATCTGAACTCCCAGTCGAATACTTCGTTCGAATACGGCGCGCCTTGTCTTACGGTTATTACGGCCGTAGCCTGCCAGATATCCTCTCCGCGCTGAGCGGTTGCCGTTATTTCCGTTTCACCCGGTGACACGCCGATAACAACGCCGTCAAATTCATCAACCCGGGCGATATCCGGGTTTAAGCTCGAAACTGTTATCTCCCCGGGATTTGCAGGGGACCCGTCCGAGAATCTGGCGGATACGGAATACCCTGTCGTCTCGCCCGTTTTTATCTCCGACTTGCCAAGGCTGATGCTCGCTCCCCCGAGAGGTGTTCCGTCAAGCGTCAGACCGGCAAGGTACATTCTATGGTCCGTTTGAGTCGGGTTTTGCTCGCTGACACCATCAGACCTGAATACAAACAGATACTCGCCCGCCTCATCAAAAGCAATTTCGGGCAGGTCCCGGCTTTCCGACACAAGCGAAGCGCTCGGTGCAAAAGCGTCAACCGTCGCATGCGGAGAAAGCCCGTCCAAATGCACGGCAACACTGTTTTCCGGAACGTATGGGGTTATATAAAGCCCGATTTTGCTTGAAATGTTTACTGTAAGGTATCTGAAATTAACACGATAGCGCCCGGCGGCAGGGATATTAACCTTAATTGCTATATAACCGTTAAGACCGGTGCGCGCCTGCGCGCAAAGCGGTATACAGCTTACACGATAACCGCCGACCAAATGTGTAACTACCGAGTCGACATATGCCCAATGCCTTGCAGCCGTGTAGCCGTAAGAGGTAAAATCGCCCGAGGTGTTTTCGCCGACAAGGCGGAATTCCAAATCAATATTCTCGCCGGAATATGCCGAATACGACGCTTTCGTTCTCTGAATGCCGGCCGGAACGGTACCCGCTATAACCGCGAGTGCCATTACACAGCTTATAATACGTTTCAGAAAACTCTTTTTCATATCAATTCCTCCACTGTTGCCGCATCCGGAGCGGATACCCGCTCCGGATGCGGCAAAACCCGTTACGACAAAGTTATCTCACCGCCGACCGTGCTGCTGTATAATACCCGGTAACTTCCTTCCTGTTTGTATATCAGGTAGGCGCGCGCGTATACATACGAGCCTTGATTTAAACTATCAATGCGGGCGGTGAATTGTCCTGCGGACCTATCGGTGTTGTTTTGCGAAACCGCGGCCGAATCACAGTTTTCTATCGTGGGCTCATTATTGGCCTGTGTTGTTGAAAAAACAATACCGAACTCCAGCATCTCGCAGCCCTCGGGCAGTATACGCTCCGCCCAGACCATAAATCTGTACTTGCCGCTCCCGTCCTGTGCGATTTTGGGCGACGCCGATACCGTAGGAACGATATCAATAACGTCTGCAACGGATTTTGTACATGCGGTTAATATGCTGTTGTCCCATACATAAAAGCTGTATGTTTTATCAAAGCTTACCGGATAGTCCTTGCCGTCGGCGCCGCGGCGCGCCCAGTACGAGAATTCGTCGTCATCAATATCGGTTGATACCGTTGCCATATCGTTATACCTATATCCGCTGCCGCCGCCCGTACCGTTTAACACGGTAATAGTATAGGTTTCGTCGCTGCGCGTACTCTCCGCGATGAAAAACGAGTTTCGGTTAATAATTTCACCCGAATAAACGGCGTTCCACGCATTGGTTATATAACCCGGCGAAAACGCGTTTTCCGGCGGAGAAACCGTTGTACCTTTATCGATAATGCTTGATTGCAGTATTTTACCGTTTTTATCTATAAAATCAACCAGTACTTTTTCGTCCGAAGCGTTGTCAAGCGGCATGTAAACCGCGGTCAGAACCGTATTTGTCCCGATTTTCACGGGTGCTTCAAATGTAGCGCTAAGGCTTACAATACGGTTTGAAACGGGGTTTTTCCAATACGCGAACTTGCGGTCCGTCACAACCGGATTTACAGAGGGCAGGACTGCCGCGCCCAATGTCATATTCTGCGGCTCGCCCCATGTATTATAGCCTTCAATCTCGTTTATCGCCTCGTCCGGGTTTGCAACATTTTCAACGTTTATCGTTAACGTACCGGTATCGGGTGCGGCCTGCACCGCTTCGTTAACCGTTAACGTCCTTGTCGAATAGAAAATCCTGTCGTCAATCGTGACTTTCGCCGTAATATCCGCGGTTCCCGGCGCGATACCCGTAACGGTTCCGTTGATTACCTCCGCGATAGCCGGGGAGGAGCTTGTGTATTCCGTATCTGCCGGAGAAATCGCGGTACTGCCGCCGCTGCCCAATATTCCGGTTACCGATAGGCTGTCGCTTTGTCCGACTGCAACAGTTGCCGGGAGATTTAAATCTATCCGGTCAAGTCCCGTGCCGTCAAGCGTCAGCTTCGTTATGTACATTCTGTGGTCCGTTTGGGTCGGGTTTTGCTCGCTGACACCGTCCGATCTGAAAACAAACAGATACTCCATATCTTCCAATACTATGTCGGGGAGCTTGCTGTTTTTGGGTAAAAGTGCGGCGCTCGTGTCGTAGGCATCAACCGTGGCATGCGGGGAAAGCCCGGCCAAATGCGCCGCAACGTTATTTCCCTCGATATACGGAGTTATATACAGCCCGATTTTGCTTGACAAGTTTACCGCCTGATAGTCAAAATCCAGGCTGTATCGCCCTGCGGGAACATCAACCTTAATGGCTATATATCCGTTAAGACCCGTCCTCGCCTGTGCGCACAGCGCAATGCAGCTTACCCTGGACCCGCCGACCAAATGTGTCACACCCGAGTCAAAATATTCCCAACGCCTTGTTTCCGAATATCTATATGAGGTAAAATCATCGGCGGTGTTTTCGCCCGTCTTGTTGAAAATAAGGTCTACCTTTTGTCCCGACATGCCTGTCGGCGATACTACCGTTATCAGCGAGGACGCGGTTTTTATTTCACCGTTTCTTTCTATTCTCGCTTTAATACTCGCCGTACCCGGGCTTATTCCCGTAATCTCGCCGGTTATGGAATTTACAGACGCAACACCGGGCCTGTCGCTTGAGTATGTAATTTCGGCATCGGTTGTCGTACTGTCGTCATTAAGAGTAATTATAGGCTCCGCCACGGCCGTCCGACCCGATTCTATCGTACTTTGGCTGAATTCGATCGTCGCGGTTTTTATCGAGCGTCCGTCTAAAACCAGGGCCTTAGGATACATATAATAAGCGTTTGCCCCCGTCGATTTTGTTTCAGCTTTAAATATTATAACATATTCCTGGTATGATTGCACGGGGTCAAAATCGAAATCCATCGCGCCGATTGCCGATTTTTTTGTCGCAACATCAGCGCTGAAAAAGTCGACCTCTCCTTTTCTGTTGGCCGAATCACCGGCAAGGTTCTGGATATCGCTTACTTCCATCCCATCGGTATAGTCCGCAACGTAGACTCCGGCAATTCCGCCCGAGACCGCCGCCAGATGTTCAAGGGACGCATAGTACCTTCCGGGTGTAAAGACCTTAACCTTAAAAGCGATAAACTCTCCCAGCAGGGATTTTGCCTGTATATTGCCCGGAAGGCATGAAAGGTTAGAAGCGTTTGAATTTGAACCCGCAAAACCCCAATGCCTTGTTGCGGTATAATCGAAGATGGTAAAGTCCCACCCGGTATTCTGGCCGTTTTCGCCTCCCTGGTAAAACTCATACCTGATAGTTGCCCCCGACAGATTGGTACCCGAGGCATCTGCGGTTACACATAAACCGAATAATAATGTAACAGCTACAGCTAATGACAAAACCTGTTTTGCGATGTACTTCTTCATTTCCTTAACCTCCGTTTAATTGATGTGCTCATTATCCATGTTAATATAAAAATGATATTGCCTTTTCTATATCCGACATGAGATCACGGACACTTCTCGCCGCGCCCGGATAGTTTCCGGTTACCGCAATCCCCCATCCGGTCCGTGACTTTCATCAAAGCCGCGCACGTCGTTGCCCCGACGGCCACGTCCTGCTAATCCTTGCTTCAATTATAAATATTGCACACTATATAAAACAATGGTATTTTTTTTGATAGGAGTAGTCATTTTGGAGATACTTGCGTATGTCCGAAAACAATCAATACCCTACTAAAATACAAAATTCGCCCATTAAACTTATCCAATTTATGACGTATTATAAATACAGCCAATAAAAAGGAGTCATGCAGGCGATGGAACTAAGCTTTAAGGACTACAGAGACAAGCTTTCGGGATGCTGGTACGGAAAAAACATCGGGGGAACGCTCGGCGCGCCGTTTGAGTGCTCCCGCGGTGTGTTTGAGTTTGACTTTTATACACAGGATTTAAACGGCGAGCCCGCGCCGAACGACGATTTGGATTTACAGCTTGTGTGGCTGAACGCGGTTGAACGGTTCGGACGCGCGGTTAACGCCTCAATCCTCGGCGAGTACTGGCTGTCGTATATAACCCCGAGTTGGAGCGAGTACGGCCAGGCAAAGAACAACCTGCGCATGGGCATCTCCCCGCCCTTGTCGGGATTTTTGAACAACGCAAACCGCGACAGCTGCGGCGCGTTTATTCGCTCCGAGCTGTGGGCCGCGCTTTGCCCGGGGAGGCCGGACATTGCCGTTAAATACGCGTTTGAGGACGCGACGGTCGACCACAGCTTCGAGGGGGTATATGCCGCGGTGTTCTGCGCCGCGCTGCAAAGCGCCGCCTTTGCCGTTTCCGACCGGGAAACGCTTATAGATACCGCGTTAAGCTATATCCCGGCAGATTGCGCTATAGCCCGTGTTGTCGGGCTTGTGCGGAAATCATACAATGACGGTGTCGACTGGAAGGAGTGCCGGAAGCAGATTCTTATTAACTTCCCGGGTATGTTCGGTTTGGCGGCGGGATACGGCGGACGGCAGCCGGAGCCCGAAATACCAAAAGGCCGGCTCGGTTATGACGCGCCGAGCAATATCGGCATAATGATTTTAGGCTGGTATTACGGCAACGGGGATTTCGGGAAAAGCTTATGCATAGCAGCGGGCTGCGGCGAGGACGCCGACTGCACCGCCGCGACGCTCGGCGCGCTGTTCGGTATAATCAACGGGTACAGCGGTCTGCCTCAGAAATGGATAAAGCCGATTGGCAATAAGATTAAAACCCTTTCGATAAACGAGGGCGATCATGACTGCAAAATCCCAAAAACCATTGAAGAGTTAACCGATAGGATACTTAAGCTGACACCCGTGTTTCTGGGTACCGGACTTTGCAGGTTTAGTGAGGATAATCCGGCGTACACGATTATCATGAAAGAACCGGAGAAGCTCGGCAACACGTCCGTTCGCAAGGGGTTAAGCGTTGAAACGGACTTTTCGGACATTGTAAAAAGGCAGCCGTTTTCAACACGGCACACATGTCCCGTGGCCGAGCTTGTGCTTGATTATATTGAGCCGCCGTACATAAAGCCGTTACAGGAAAAGAGGTTTATACTGCGTTTTGAAAACCTGATGCGCTCGCAGCAATGGCTTAAAATAACCGCTTATGCTCCCGAAGGCTTTGTTGTTAGCCCGTCGCCGAACCTGTGTGTTTCGCTCGAGCAAAATCACGGCAATGACGGCGTTCGTGAAATTGAGATAAGGATACTCACGCCGGAAGTACTATACGCGCCGAAATACGAGGTCTTGCTCGACATAACCTTCAACGGCAGGCACACAAGACTATTTGCGCCCATAACCCTTCTTAACTCCCCCGAACCCGAAATCGACAGAGAATAGCATGTTGTAGAATTAATTGTCGCGGTCTCCCTCCCCCACCGGGGGAGGGAGACCGCACAGCAAGGCTACACAATTAAACCTGCGATTTTCAGGGGGAATACCGGTAATCCTTGTTAAATCGAATCCCGCATGATATAATAATTTTATATCATGCGGGATTTATCATTACGCTGGAGGGGAGCTTATGCGGAAGGTTTTTTCAATCAGTACAATCAACCCCGACGAAATGATCGGAATCTTGATTGACGACCAGAACAAGCCCGAGGAAGAGCATACCCATGAGTTTATCGAGATTGAATACGTGCTGTCGGGCTCGGGCGTCCAGATTGTAAACGGTGTTGAATACAAGGTCTGTAAGGGCGACATGCTTTTCTTCAACATCGGAGACAAACACTCATACTACCCGACCGATAAAATGGAGATATTAAACTGTATCTTCTATCCGAGCCTGATTGACAAGGAAATATTCGATATCGCGGGCGAGGACAGCGATAAGTTCCCGCCGCTCATAACCTTCTCCGGCAATGAGGTATTGGAAATCGAGAGACTAATCACCGCCATGCGCAACGAATATGACGCCAAGGAATCCGGTTATCTTGTCGTATTAAAGGGGTATCTCGATATTCTGTTGGTCAAGATACTTCGCGCGGCAAGACAGAAAACAAACGGGAACAAGTCGACGCTTTCTAAGGTTTTTAATTTCATCGAAAACCATTACGCCGAGATAAGCGCAAGCGATGTGGCATACTTTTCTTCTTATAACCCCTCCTATTTAAGCAAAATGTTCAAGGACGGCGTTGGCATCACCCTGACCGAATACATCAATACTCGCCGCATCAACGAAGCCATCAGGCTAATCAGAGAAACGGATTATTCGATAGAGCATATCTGCAACCTCGTGGGCTACAAGGATAAAAAGCACTTTTACAAGCTGTTCAAAAAAGCTACCGGCGTAACGCCGAGCAAGCTGCGCGAGGAAAAATGATTTAAATAATCGCTTGTTATTTAATACGCAAGGGGCTTCAGCAATTTTTCGTTTTGCTGAAGCCCCTTAAATCTTTTACCCTTTTACCTATTGCAGCAAGTCTAAAATTCTTCGTATCAGAACCGCGACCTCGGCACGTGTGGTTTTGCCTGACGGATTTATTAACCCGTTGACGCCTTTAACAATTCCGTTTTTGGTAAGAATCGCGACCGCATCTTTAGCATAGTCCGAAATGTCCGAAGCATCTTTAAATAACTCAAGGTCCTCCTGTGTCGCGGCTTCTAATTTCACACCCGCCTTCTCAAGCGCCCTTGCCGCGATAACCATCATATCCTGACGGGTTATCTCACCTCCGGGATTGAACCTGTTGCCCCCGATACCCGTTACAATACCGTTAGCTTTGGCTATCGCGAGTTCGTTCGCGAAATAATCACTTGCTTTGACATCGTCGAAATTATCCGCCGAATTCGAATCCAGCTTAAGCGCGCGAACCAGCAAAACAGTGAAATCCGCACGTTTTATATTAGCCGCGGGAGAAAAAGTGTTCATACCTGTTCCTTTTATAATATCCTGTTCGGCTAAATCCACTATCGCGTCCCGGGCCCAGTCATAACCGTCAAGATCTGTAAATCTATGCGCGGTCTGAATCGGTGTATCGGGTTCAGGCGTATGATTCGGCTCGCCGGGTAAACCCGGAGAACCGTCTGTCGGATTCTGTCCTCCCTGTCCGGAGTTTTTGTCTTTATTGGCAGGCGCTGTGGCGCCGTGAACATATATGCGGACTTTTATTGCAGATTGCAATGAACCGTCACTTGCTT
>JAAYXM010000213.1 GCA_012515925.1 Clostridiales bacterium | reverse complement strand
TCTAAGGCCAATGATATTTCAATATCATTGGCCTTAGAGCCTATGGTGTTCGCTTCCCGGTTAAGCTCCTGAACAAGAAAATCAAGCTTTCGCCCGACGCCGCCGTTTTCATTAAGCATATCACGAAGCTGGCGTATATGGCTTTTAAGCCTTACCGTTTCCTCGCTGACGGATATTTTATCCGCGAATATCGCGGCCTCTGTAAGAATCCTCTGCTCGTCAACGGAATGGGTTTCCAGAACCTCTTTAAGACGCGCCTCTAATTTTTCCCTGTATTCGGCGACGCATTCGGGTGAGCGCTCCTCAATTTTTTCGACGGTTTCCCCGATTGTATCAAGCCTCGCCGTGATATCCGCCGCAAGCTGACTGCCCTCGGCAGCCGACATGCTGATATACCCGGAAAGCGCGGTTTCAAGCATGCTTTCGATTTCTTTCGAAAGCATATCGGTATCTTCGTCGGCCTTTTCGATATTGAATATATCGGGAAGCCGCATGACCGCGGAAACAGTCAGATCATTTGACAGACCGTACTCATCGCTTATTTCCCCGAGCGCTTTAATATAACCGTCAAGCAGCGGTTTGTTGAGCAAAACGGATACATTGTCGGCGACGGAATCATCTACGCTGATATAAACGTCCACCTTGCCGCGCGAGATTTTTTCCTTAAGTCCAGTCTTTACGATATCCTCAAGATATCCGTATGCTCGCGGCACACGAACGGAAATATCCAGGTACCTATGATTAACCGAACGGATTTCCAGCGTCAACTCAAAACCGCCGACGGAGCTTTGCGCTCTGCCGTACCCTGTCATGCTTCTGACCATATGTTCAACTCCCTGTATCGCTTTTGTATTATACCAATTTCACGCTTGTATTGTCAAATAAAAGAATATGGCACATAAACTGTTATTCCCCCAGTGAGGGGGGAATAATATCAGCAAACGGAAATAATCCTTACTTCCGGGCCGCCTTTTTTACGGATACGCCCGTTGATAAGCCATACAATAAAGATTCCCGCCGCGAAGCCCGCGGCGCCCGATATTAAGCGCACATGCTCAAGGTCCGAAAACGCGTATGCCGAAAAGTAACCTGAAAAAAAAGAAAAAATCGGCAGGATATAGACAAGCGCGGCAAGCCCCAATACGCCCGATGTTTCGGTTTCGACAAGAACCTTATCCCCTTCTTTCGCGCCGCAGGTGTTTACGGCGGTTGCGGAAATAAACCGCTTTTCCGCGCCGCAGCCGCCGCAGGACTCGCAGTGCGCTCCGCAGGCGGTATCGCGAAAAATACGAATCTCCGCCGTGTCTTTATCAAGGGTTTTAATAACAACCGCTTCCGCTTTCATGGATTCACCTTAAACTAAATCTTTTTTACGTTTACAACTATCCTGTATTCACCGACCGCGCCGACTCCGGTAACACCCTGAATTTCAATATGCGCGGGTATGGTATGCCTGCCCGGGCTTAAAATCGTCGCCGTAAGGTCGGAAATCGCGTGAATGTTATCGGGCAGGAGCTTGGACAGACCGTCCTCCGTGC
>JAAYXM010000212.1 GCA_012515925.1 Clostridiales bacterium | reverse complement strand
GCTGATTTGTTTAAAGGATTTCGGTGAAAAGCTTGAATCAATGCCGGATAACTCCGATGTTTGGATTAGGATGAAGTTTCATAACAGAATCTGGCATGATTTGACGGAAGCCCTGCTTATAAAGTTCAAAGGCGATAGCCGCGCGGCAAAGAAAAAATGGATTGATTTGAAAGAATATGTTTTCGATAACGAAGACGAATACCAGCCGGTTTTTGACGTTTGGAATTTTGCAAACCTGTTTAATGATATTTTTAAATAAAAAAACTCCCGTAAAGGAAGCTTTTTAGTAGTCAGGAAATAGAAGTTAGTTGTTAGCGGACGGGGGAAAACGAGACCTTCGTCTACTTGTGTCTAGTGACCGGTGTCTAAGTGTTGTTCGCAGAATTCAAGGTCCTCCGGCGTGTTGACGCCGACTATTTCATTTATATTTCCTACCGTATATGACTCAACCTTCAAATTGTCGGCTATAAGAAGCTTCGGTACGTCCGTAAGATAATACTCGCCCTGCGCGTTGTCGTTTTTAAGGTATCTCAGCTTTTCAAACAAAAGCCTTGATTTGAACACGTATACGCCCGCGTTGAGCTCACGGATTTTTAGCTGCGCGGGCGTGCAGTCGCGCTGCTCGACGATATCCGTGATTTTCCCGTCCATACGGATAATACGTCCGTACGCGAGAGGATTGTCCGTAACCGCGGTCAGTATCGTACACGCCGCGCTTTCCGATACATGCTTTTCAATCAGGCTCATGTAAGTCTCGCGCTTTATAAGCGGCATATCGCCGTATAAAACAAGGACATCGCCGTCGTAATCCGTAAACTCGTCTTTAGCGCATAAAACCGCGTGCCCCGTGCCAAGCTGTTCCTGCTGGGTGACAAAAGTATACTCGCCGGGCGTGTTTTCGATAACATGCTCTTTTTTATAGCCCACTACGATAACTGTATCCTTTTCGGGGATAAAATCAATGCTTTCGCGCACATAATCGAGCAGGGCCCTGCCCTTAACCCGTCTTAAGAATTTCGGAATGTCAAACATCTCGCTTTGCAGGCGTTTTCCCTTGCCCGCCGCCAGAATAATCGCTCTCATGCTTTTCTCCTTTGTTGATTACTTTATTTGGTATAGACACCCGTTATTTCGCAGATATACATTCTGTGATAATTATTGTCCTTATAAAACATGTTTATTGAACTATCGATAAACTGCCCGGGTTCAAAATCCGCGGCGCTGAGCTTTCTGCACTCCAAAACAAGGCGCGCCTCGTTAAACGCTACGCATTTGCCCGGAAGTTGAACGGGCGTGAGCTTGCACGCGGAAACCTTATCCACGTCACGCCCGCTTTTTGAACCGCAAAACATAAGAACATCCTTGTATTCATCGGTAAAAAAGGAAAGCGACATCGTGTTATTTTCTTCGGCGAATCCGAACGTATATCTGCTCGGGCGGATAAACACGAAGCAGACGGGCTTGTTCCAAAGATAGCCCATACCGCCCCAATTAGCCGTCATTGTGTTAAACTTATCGGGCGTCCCGCACGTAACAAGCATTCCGCCGCGGATAAGTCCGATAAGGTTATCCGGAACACGCTCAGGGTCAATCCGTTTAAAATCGGAGAGCATACAGGTTCCTCCTCGGTATTTAGTTTGGTATCAGTATTTTAGCACATAAGCGATAATAAAAAAAGGGTATTTATTCCGTTTCTCTTTTCTTCACTCTTATCTCTTCACTATTCACTCTGATAAGGGTATAATATATCTTATTGCATCTTGTGTTTTTTGTGAATAATTGGTATACTTAATGCGTTAGGGCGCGAAAGCCTATACCCGGTAAAGCGGGCAGGGCTATTACTATAATCGCCTTAGCCCGAAAGCTTGCAGGTGTTTGTTTTGGGTATAGTAGAAAGATTTATTAACTTGTTTCGCGGAAATAACTGGCTTGTTATCCCCGCAGCGCTGTTGTGCATCGTGGTACATGAGGTTTCGCACGGCTATGCGGCGCACCTTCTCGGGGATAGAACAGCGAAAAGCATGGGGCGGCTTACACTGAACCCTCTGCCGCATATCGACCCTATCGGCCTTATCTGTATGATGCTTTTCGGGTTCGGCTGGGCCAAGCCCGTACCGGTTAACCCGTATCATTTCAACAAAAGAAAGCTCGGCATGGCGATTGTCGCGTTTGTCGGTCCGCTTTCAAATATTTTATTCGCGGTTATATCCCTGCTGCTGCTTCGGCTGAACTTTTATTTAAGCGCGAATCTTAACGCGAATTATCCGGTGTTTGAAGTGCTGGCAAGCTTTTTTACGACCCTCGCGATTCTCAATGTCGGGCTTGCGGTATTCAACCTGATTCCG
>JAAYXM010000211.1 GCA_012515925.1 Clostridiales bacterium | reverse complement strand
GCCATTAATATCGAAAACAGTATATGCCAAACCCATATAAAAGTCAAGGCTTTGGAGTGGGTTGAACTTATATCTGAAAATACCGGCAGGGAACAGAGGCAATAAGCGTTTAAGCTTGCCGGATTTATACTATATCAATTCCCGAAGCTTTGATATCGCGCTTCTTTCGAGCCGCGAGACCTGTACCTGCGATATTTTGAGTATTTTTGCGGTTTTATCCTGCGTAAGACTTTTATAATACCTCAAAAGTATTATCATTCGCTCGCGTTCGGGAAGCTTTTGTATAGCGTTGGAAAGCGTTACGCTCTCGACGACCTTTTCCTCGATACCCTGGGTGCCGAGTATTTCTTCAAGCGTAAATCCCTCGTCGCCCGTTATACGGTTTAGCGAATCCGCGGTACCCGTGGCGTATTCCGCCTGCGCGATTTCCTCAGAGCTTAGATTTGTTTCGGCGGACAGCTCCGAAAGGTACGGCTCGCGCCCGAGCGTCATAATAAGCTTTTCACGGGCGTTTCTTATTTTGGTGTTTGATTCACGCAGCGCGCGGCTTACTTTTACGGTTCCGTCGTCGCGCAGAAAACGGCGGATTTCGCCGGTAATCTTAGGTACGGCATAGGTTGAGAATTTATTTCCGTAATCCTCCTCGAAACCGCGAATCGCCTTGATTAAGCCGACGCATCCAAGCTGGTACAAATCGTCCGCCTCGGCGCCGCGCCCTAAGAAACGTCTGACAATGCTCCAGACAAGCCCGGAGTTTTCCCTTATTATCTGCTCAAACGCCTTTTCATCGCCGCCTTTCGCGGCGCGGAGCAGCTTCAAGCTTTCAGTCAAGCTCCGATCCTCCCGGCATAACGCATTGAAATCCGCTTTCTCATAATCACCGTCGTCCCGCGTCCCTGCTTCGACTTTACCTTAAGCGAGTCCATAAAGCTTTCCATTATCGTAAAGCCCATGCCCGAACGCTCGCCGCCGCCGGTTGTGAACATCGGCGCGCGCGCCTTATCAATGTCTGAAATCCCGACTCCTTTGTCGCGTATGACAATTTCAATCGTGTTATCCTCAAACAGCCGCGCTCTTATGTAAATCCTGTCAACTCTGTCGGGGTAGGCGTGAACGATGCAGTTCGTTACAGCCTCGCTCACGGCGGTTTTTATATCCTCCAATTCCTCGAGCGTCGGGTCAAGCTGCGCCGCGAACGCAGAAACCGCGGCGCGCGCGAAGCTTTCGTTTATGGACCTCGAAATAAAGCTCAGATTCATTTCGTTGTTGTAGTTCATTTCTTTTCTCCTTTGTGCATGTAATTTAAACCAAAGCCTTGTCAACCTGTATTATCCTGTTTATTCCCGCGGCGCTTAACACCTTGTATGCCTGTCCGGGGACATTGGAAATAACAAGGCTTCCCTCAAGCTCGTTCATTCTGCGGTACGAGTGTACGATTATCGCAATTCCCGAGCTGTCCATAAAGCTTAATGATGACAAATCAAGCACCAGCTTCCTCGGAAGCTCGATATCGATTAGCTGGCTTATCCGTGACAGCGCGCTTCTTGCCGCGTGATGGTCAAGCTCGCCCTCAAACGCGATTTTAAGCTCGCCTTCGCGTTTTGTACTGATTATTTTCATAAACGGCTTTTTCCCCCTTCGATTGCATTTTTTGCGTCGTATAATACGTTACATTGAAATCATATAACAAAGAACGCTATAAAAATGTCAAAATCTGTAAACCACATAAAAAAAGAAAGCTCCCGCTTGTACGGGAGCTTTTGGGGGATATAAAAATAATCGCGGGCATTACCCGCGGTTATTGATTATTCTGTTCCTCCTCGAGTTCGGAGAGTATAAGCTTGTCCTCCGGGGATAAATTCACGGTTTTCAGCATATCGGGGCGCTTTATGAGCGTTCGCCTTATAGCCTCGCGTCTTCGCCATTTTTTTATGTTCGCGTGATGGCCGGAGAGAAGTATTTCGGGAACGGCTTTCTCCCGCCATACAGCGGGACGCGTATACTGCGGATACTCCAAAAGTCCGTCGTAATGGCTTTCCTCGTTAAAACAGATTTCGTCGGACAAAACGCCCGGGATAAGCCTGAAAACCGCGTCGGCGACCGCGAGGGCGGGTATTTCGCCGCCAGTAAGGACAAAGTCGCCAATCGATATTTCCTCATCGACGCATTCCTCTATAAACCGTTCGTCAACACCCTCGTAATGCCCGCAGACTAAAATCAACGCCTTATATTTGTCCGCGAGCTCGCGCGCCTTTGCCTGGTTGAAAACGGCGCCCTGGGGCGTAAGATAAATCGTCCGGGCGTCGGGAACATCGTTTTTTACGGCTTTCCAGCAGTTATACAGCGGGTCGGCGTTCATAATCATACCGAGACCGCCGCCGTAGGGATAATCGTCCACCTGTTTTTGCTTGTTTTTTGTATAATCACGTATCTGATGAAAGTTTATTTCGATGATGCCGCGTGACAGCGCGCGGCCTATTATGCTTTCGGTAAGAAGCGGGGACATGGCATCGGGGAACAAGGTCATTATATCTATTCTCAACGTCTTAATCCCCCTTGTCCGAATTTTCGGCAACACACATTCCGGGAATCAGGAATACGCGCATAACACGGCTTTCCATATCAATTTCTCTGATAAACTCCTTTACGGCGGGCACCATATATTCCTTATCGCCTCGAACGACATATACGTCATTGGCCGGAAGCTTAAGCACATCGGCGAGCTTTCCGAGCGGCTCTGAGTCCTCGTGATTTACCACATCAAGGCCGATTAAATCCTTGATAAAGTACTGGCCTTTATCAAGCTTAATCTCCGCGCGTTCTATATAAACGGTTTCGCGTATAAGCGGCCCGGCCTCGTCAATCGAGCTTATGCCGTCTATCATGACTAAAACCGAGTTTTTATGAATCCTTGCGGATTTTATTCTGTGTTCATTATTGCCGATATTGATTTTTTTGATATTCAGAAAAAGCCCGGGGTCATCGCACCACGGCTCGATTTTCAGCTCGCCGCGTATACCGTGCGTATTCACGACCCGGCCGGCTTCAATTAAACGGTTTTCCATAGCGAACACTCCCAAAGAGCATAAATACCAATTCCGCGAAACGCGGAATTGGTATATGTTTTATTGCGGTTAACCGATGATATCGACGGAAACCTTGACGTTTCTGCGGACCGCGGCGGATTTTAGAATCGTACGTATTTCCTTGGCAATCCGGCCATGCTTGCCGATTACCTTGCCCATATCGTCAGCGGCGACGCGAAGCTCAAGGACAAGCTCGTCGCCCTTGGTGACTTCGGTAACGTTCACCTCGTCCGGATTATCAACAAGGTTTCTTGCGATATAGGTCAAAAGCTCTTTCATCGCTGTCCTCCCGGCGAATAGATTTTATATCCGGAAGTTTTATCGCCGTTAAACCGCCGGAACAGGTGATTTAAAGCGCACCTGCGCGCTTGAGCAGTGACTTTACCGTGTCGGTGGGCTGTGCGCCGTTTTTAATCCATTCGAGAGCGCGCTCGGTATCGATATTAATCTCGGACGGATTCTTAAGCGGATTATAGGTGCCGAGTTCTTCGATAAACCTTCCGTCACGCGGGAATCTGGAGTCGGCTACTACAACACGATAGAACGGAGCCTTCTTGGCGCCCATCCTGCGAAGCCTGATTTTAACCATTTAATTCACCTCCAAAACTTTAAACTCAAAAAGAGAACGGGAAGCCCCGGCGTTTGGGGTTGAACCCTTTTTTCATGCCGGTTCCCGAAATCTGCTTCATCATCTTTGAAGCCGCTTCAAACTGCTTGAGAAGGCGGTTGACTTCCTCAACCTTAACTCCGCTGCCCACCGCGATTCTTTTCTTCCTGCCAAAACCCAGAACATGGGGATTATCGCGCTCGAACGGGGTCATCGAGTTGATTATCGCGTCCACGCGGCTTATCGCGTTTTCGTCGATTGTCGCGCCCTTTAGGGCCTTCTTGTCG
>JAAYXM010000210.1 GCA_012515925.1 Clostridiales bacterium | reverse complement strand
CCCGCGGCGGAGTTTCTGACAAAGATTCCGATACTGTTTGCGACGCCGAAGGATTTGCCCGATATGATCGCGTTTACCTATAAGCCCGATACTGACCCTTATGTCAAGCAGGGCGCGCTTGTCGCGCTTGACGATTACAGCGACATGATGCCGAATTACAATAAGTTCCTTGAATCGCTGTCGGAGGAGGAACGCCACAAGCTGATAAGGGGCAGAAAGGCCTATGACGGAAAGGTGTATTACGCGCCCATCCATGGCGCCGAAAGCATCCAGAACGTGCGTGCGTGGCTATATCGCAAGGATATATTCGACAAGCTCGGCATAAACACGCCCAAAACCATGGACGAGCTGTTTGACGTCGCGTCAAAGCTTAAGGAGCTTTATCCCGAAAGCTATCCTGTCTGCATGCGCCAGGGCTTTAACAATATCAACGTTATGGGCCCCTCATGGAAGCCGTATTTTAACTGGGACTTCTATTATGACTTTAACGACGGTAAATGGCGCTTCGGCGCAAGCGAGGACACAATGCTCGAAATAGTCAGGTATTTGAACAAGCTGGTCGACGCTAAACTCACCCCGCCGGATTTCCTTACGATTAACAGCAAAACATGGGAGGAGCTTGTCTCCACCGACCGCGGGTTTATCATGCCCGAATACCAGACCCGCATCGATTTCTTCAATCCCGTCGGACGTGAGGCGAATCCCGAATACAACCTTACGGCAACCGAACCCCCGTACGTCGAAAACGGCACCGGCCGCGCGATGGTCAACAAATACAACAACGACCCCAAGGGACTCGTAATATGCAGAGTTGATGATGAAAACCGCATTAAAAACGCCGTTAAATACATCGACTGGATGTATTCCGATGAAGCCTTCGAGCTTTTAAGCTGGGGTAAGGAAGGCGAGACCTACGAGGTTGTAAACGGACAAAGGCAGTATATTTTAGACGATACCGGCAATGCCCCCCAGGTGCTGTACGGTGTTCAGACCTACGGCGCGTATTTAAGGCTTGACCCGGAGGCGGCTTTCGCGATGTCCTCAAAGGATTTATCCGCGACCACCGAAATGGCCCTGTCGCATACGGAGGAAAACTTCAACCCGATTATGTATCTCGCGTACAACGATGATGAACAAGCGGTTATTACGGATGTCGGAACCACGATAAAAACGTATGTTCAGGAAATGCTGTCCAAATTCATATTAATGCAGGAGCCCCTTTCGAAATGGGATGAATTCCAGAAAGCGTTGGCGGATCTGAACGTTGAGGAAGTGCTTGCCGCATACGAGAGCGCGTACGACAGAGTAAAATAAAACCGCAAAAATAACAGGACACCGGAAGGAGGAAAAATAAATGATGAAAAAAGTTTTATCGTATTTACTGACCGCATGTATGGTGTTTAGCTTTATTCCTATAAACACGGCCGTCCTTGCGGCGGATGGCGATTATAATCTCAGGTATAACTACATCTTCAACCTGACAGCGTTTAACAGCGCCTTTATCGACGCGTACAAGTCCGACGAATTAAGCTATGTGGTTATGGATACCGCCGTAAAACCCGCGATGAATTACGGCAATATCGATAAAAACGTCTCGGCGAAGTGGGAGCTTTTCGAATATGTCACTAACAACGCGTCGGCGAGGGGGACAATCTATGATAACAGGCTTCTGCTGCACGGCGATTATACCGAGGGCAGTTATATCGCGTTAAAAATCGCGGTCCCCAGAGCGGGCTGGTATAAAGCGCACACAATATACGATAAGGGCCAATACTCCGGAGATGTCAGCGTATATTTTGACAAATTCACGGGTGACGTTGAAAGCGTTATGATACCGGAAAACAGGATTGGTACCTTCGACTGCTTCAGAAGCAGTTCGCCGTACGAGAATTACAGATACGAGTTCGGAAACCTGTATATCGACGAGCCGGGCGAATATCTGCTCGTGTATGAATCAGAGGCGAACGAGAATACCGTTGTCTATACGTCAAACAGGCTCTTTACGTATTTAAAATCGTTTAACATGGCGTTTTTACAGTACTCGAACGATACGGCGTATTATTTATTCAATAACGCGGCGCAGGGAGCCGACGCCACGATTTACGGGCTGTCAGACGGGTATACGAATTACGATAATATCGTCCCGTCGCTTACCGACAACTGGGCGTACGCGGGCAGAAGCTCGAATCTTACAACCGACTTAAACGTAACGAATAAATACATTATCGTTCAGGATAAAAAAACCTGGAACTATTGGGCGGCGCTGAAAATACAGGTGCCGGCGGCGGGAAGCTATGACGTAAAGCTTGAATCCTATCAGAACGATAAAACAACGCTGAACTTCGACGTATATGTTATTCCGTCTACGGAGGACGTAACCGCCGCCGTCGAATCCTTAAGCGCCGATGCCCTTGTCGGGCATGTGGACGGGGCGGTCTCTCCCGGAAAAAACGTTATCGATAGT
Source organism: Clostridiales bacterium (assembly GCA_012515925.1). GTDB lineage: Bacteria > Bacillota > Clostridia > Oscillospirales > JAAYXM01 > JAAYXM01. The sequence continues at coordinate 4,837 of JAAYXM010000210.1, read as the reverse complement.
CCGGGCTCCTTCATCGCGCCCGCTCCGGGTGACTATATAATTGTATTCAAAAGCACAGGCCAGAATCCGGGCTATACAACGGGAGCCGGAAACTACTATATGTACCTTGTGGCGTTGGAGCTTGACGGCGTTACAAACTATTCTCCCCCCGAACAGACGCCGGAAAACCCGGACATTACTTCAAGAGAAAGCAATATAACGCTCTTTGCGGCAAGCTCCCCCGACGGCAGCACAAGCGTACCCGTTACAATCGAGACAAACCTTGAGGGATACACCCAGGGCTCGTCCAAGACCTATGCGGCGGGTTCGCCGGTATCCGTAACCGCCCCCGAAAGCACAGGCACGGGACAACGGTTCAGATACTGGTTACATATGGACTCCCGTCGTATATTATCCACGGATACGCAGGTCGCGTTTACTCTGGGCACAAACACAACGCTTGTCGCGGTTTATTCCGACGAAAGCCGGGGTGTGCTTGTTGAGTTCTTTGACAGAAACGGCAAGCTGATAAGCAGCGGCTATTATAATCAGGGCGACAAGATAGACTACCCTGAGGAGCTGCCCGTATCCGTAGGCTACGGACAGGCTACGGGCTGGTCGTCGAATCCGGAAAACGTGGGGGCAAACGACCTTGCGATAATCGCGGCATACAACGCGCCTGAGGAAGTGTATCAAATAACCGTGACAAACGGTACGGGCTCCGGGAGCTATAAATACAACCAAAAAGTGACGGTAACCGCGCCCGCGGAGCAAGGGGCAACGGTTTTCAGTCACTGGACCCGCGACGGCGAAACCGTCAGCTTTTCTCCGGAATACAGCTTTTATGCATGGGATAACGCGTCTCTTACGGCGCACTACACATACGAGGAGCCCGTCATTATCCCGGGAATCGCGCTTGACGGTACCATTAAGGAAATCGGCGAGAAAAAATACTTTATGACGGAGCTGTTCAACCTTGAGGATGAAGAAATAATAGAGAGCGGTATGCTATACGGCAGCGAGGCCCCGCTTGATTTGGACAATTACGACTCGAAGGTATGCGCCATGTCGAAGAGCAGGCAGTTTACAGCCTGGACAAGCAGCCCGCAGTATAATGTCAGAGCCTATGTAATTTATCGGGATAAAGAGGACAGAATCAGGGTGGCATACAGCAGGACAATGCAGGATAGCTGATATCGCGAAGTATGAGCGGAGTGTTGAAAACTGTATATAAATCAAACAGGGAGCAGGTTTTTTTATGTTAATTGCATTATTGCAGAACGCGGAAACGATACCCGCAATTTTCTCACAGAAAGTCCTTGATAAGCTTGAGACATTCGGGGAAGTAAGGCTAAACGACGGAGACGACTCGGATGAACAGGTTAAAAAGGTTATAAAGGACGCGGACATCGCGATAACGTCATGGGGCAACGGGTTGCTTACCCGGGACATATTGGACGAGGCGCCGCGGCTTAAGCTCGTCGCACATGCCGCGGGCAGCGTCAAGCCGGTCGTCACGGATGATATATGGGCACGGGGAATTCGTGTGTTCTCATCCGCAAAGCCCTTGGGACACGGCGTCGCGGACACCGCGCTCGGATTTACCATATCCGCCCTGAAGAACTTCTACATGCTATCCGTGGATTGCCATAACGGAGGCTGGATAATCGAGAGCGAAGAAAAGAATGTCACAGACCTGTTTGACATTACAATCGGAGTTATAGGCGCGGGCTGGGCGGGCAGCCATTACATAAGCCTGCTGCGTAATTTCTATGCGGAGATACTTCTTTACGACCCGTATGTAACCAAGGAGAAGGCGGCCCGAATGGGCGCATGCAAGGTTGAATTGGAGGAGCTTTTGCGCCGCAGCGACCTGGTGTCGATACACGCGCCATCCATACCCGAGACGGATAATATGATTAACGCCGGAACACTGAAGCTTATGAAAAAGGACGCGGTTTTAATCAATACCGCCCGCGGCTCAATCATAAACGAGGCGGATTTGTACGAGCATATGGCGAAGGGAAATCTGAAATACGCCTGCCTTGACGTATTCAAGCCCGAACCGCCGGCTCCGGACCACCCGCTGCGCAGCCTTCCGAACGTGATTATAACCCCGCATATCGCCGGGCTGTCGGACAACGGCAGACGCCGTATCGGCTTGCACGTCGCGAATGAAATCGAAAACTTTTTAAACGGAAAACCCATGGAAACCGAGGTTACGCAGGAAATGCTCAATAAAATGGCATAAAAGAGCATCAGTGCCCGCTCCCCTACCCGGGGAGCGGGCACTTTTTTTATAATCAGCTTTTTTCTTTTACATATTTTAAAACCCGCCTCCTCTCCCCCCAAGGGGTAGAGGAAACAACTGCAGAGTCATGCAATTGTTGCTTTTTTACTTTAGTGTTGTAAAAAGATAAAAGGGTGTGTTATAATTACATCGTTTGAAAGGAGTGTCCGATATGTCCGGAAAGATAATACTCGGTGCGCAGTGGGGTGACGAGGGCAAAGGCAAGTTTATTGACATCTTCGCCTCAAAGGCCGAACTCGTGGTCAGGTCCCAGGGCGGAAACAACGCGGGGCACACGGTAATCGTGAACGACGAGGTCTATAAGCTGCACCTTATCCCGTCCGGAATCCTCTACCCCGAAACGAAAAACATAATAGGCGCGGGTGTTGTGATTGACCCGAAGGTTATTCTTTCGGAGATGTCCGGGCTCGAAAGCAAGGGCGTTTCGCTTAAGAACCTTCTTATCGACGCGCGCGCGCATGTAATCATGCCCTGGCACATAGCGCTCGACGAGCTTTCCGAAGCCGCGCGCGGCTCCGCGGATATCGGCACCACCAGGCGCGGGATAGGCCCGTGCTATATGGATAAAACCGAGCGATGCGGAATCAGGATGCACGATTTCATAAATAAAGATAAGTTTATAAAAAAGCTGTATCAGGTCGGCGAAATCAAGAATAGTCTTATAGAAAAATTCTACGGCGGCAAGGCTTTAAATCTTGACGATATCGCGCGGAAATACTCGGAATACGCCGAAAGGCTTTCGGGCTTTGTCTCCGACACCTCGGTTGCCGTCTTTGACGCTCTTAAGGCGGGGAAAGAGGTTTTATTCGAGGGCGCGCAGGGCACATTGCTTGATCTTGACATGGGAACATACCCGTACGTCACCTCCTCGCACCCGGTGGCCGGCGGGGTATGCATAGGCTCGGGCATCGGCCCCACGCTGATAGACGAGGCAATCGGCGTTGCCAAGGGCTATACGACGCGGGTCGGCAAGGGCCCGTTTCCCACCGAACTTTTTGACGATACCGGCGAATACATCCGCCAAAAGGGCGCGGAATTCGGCACTACCACGGGCAGACCGCGGCGCACGGGCTGGTTTGACGCGGTTATCGCGCGGTTCGCGGTGCGCGTAAACGGGCTTACCTCCCTTGTTATAAATAAAGTGGACCCGCTCGCGGGTCTGCCGGTGCTCAAGCTTTGCACCGCGTATGAGAGAAACGGAAAAATCATAACGGATTTTCCCGCCGACCTTGACGAGCTCGCCGAATGCAAGCCGGTTTACGAGGAGTTCGACGGTTTTGACATGGACCTCGGCGGCATGCGCAGATACAGCGAGCTGCCCACAAGCCTTAAAAAGCACATCGAGGCAATAGAGCACATCTGCGGCTGTCCGGTTTCGATTATCGGGGTCGGCCCCGGGCGCGACCAGATTATTTATAAGGGCTGACAGGCGCATAAGCATTCCTTTAAATTAAAGAACCGCGGGATATAATCGATAACGATTATATCCCGTATTTTGTTATTCTTAAAATAAAAATATACAAGATATAGTGTATTGCATCTTGACTTTGTGATTGACAGACTGTAAAATAATCTATATCGACAAAATAATTTATGGGGGAAAAGTCATCGTGAATATCACCGATAACGCGAGAACCGTACTTGAAAAAAGATACCTGCGCAGAAACGAGAATAACGAAGTAATCGAAACGGTGGAGCAGCTTTTCCGCCGCGTAGCCGACGCGATTGCGGCTTCCGATTTAAACTACGACAGGGACGCCGATATAACCGCCCTGTCGGATACCTTTTACGACATGATGACAAGGCTTGAGTTTCTTCCGAACTCCCCTACGCTGATGAACGCCGGGCGTGAGCTCGGTCAGCTTTCGGCATGCTTCGTGCTGCCGGTCGGAGACTCTATGACCGAGATATTCGAGGCTATCAAGCAGGCGGCTCTTATACACAAGAGCGGCGGCGGCACGGGCTTTTCATTCTCGAGACTCCGCCCCGCGGGCAGCACCGTACGCTCCACCGGCGGCGTGGCGTCGGGTCCCATATCCTTTATGAAGGTGTTCAACATGGCGACCGAGGCCGTTAAGCAAGGCGGTACTCGCCGCGGCGCGAACATGGGAATACTGCGCGTCGACCACCCGGACATACTGGATTTCATCTCGTGCAAGCAGGATAATTCGGATATAACGAACTTCAATATTTCCGTCGGTGTTACCGAGGACTTTATGCGCGCGGTTTACGAGGATTCGGAATACCCGCTTATCGAACCGAACACCGGAAAGGTTATAAAGTCGCTTTCCGCGCGCGAGGTTTTTAACACAATCGTCGAACACGCGTGGAAAAACGGCGAGCCCGGCATAGTGTTTATAGACAGGTTAAACCGTGACAACGTCGTCCCGTCCGAGGGCGAGATAGAGGCGACAAACCCCTGCGGCGAACAGCCGCTGCTGCCCTACGAGTCCTGCAATTTAGGCTCGATAAACCTTGTTAAAATGCTCGGGGAAAACGATTTTGACTGGGACAAGCTTGAAGACACGCTCGAAAAAGCCGTCCGCT
>JAAYXM010000209.1 GCA_012515925.1 Clostridiales bacterium | reverse complement strand
TTTAGCATGTTGATTACCTCCTGAAAATAAAATAACACCCGTCCTTGACGTATAGTTCAAGGACGGGTGCGAAAAATCACCCGCGGTGCCACCTTGATTCGCAAGGAGAAACCAAACCCCTTGCGCGCTTTGCGGAATACTATCATATTCCTCACAACTGACGCGTGTGTGACGTCGCAGAATACTCGGATGAAGACATCCTTTGACTGCGCCCTCTGCGGTCCATTTGATGTACTGCGTAGTACCGGGCTCTCAGCATCCCCGGCTCTCTGTAACTGCACGAAACATCGTTATCTCCGCATCATCGGTTTAAGGCGGATATAAAATTTAATACAGTATATTCCGTAATCTCAAATTTGTCAACACTTTTTTAGATGAAATATTCGTGATTGAAATATTCGTGATAAACGGCAGGTAATACACGCCTGAGGAGCTTTACGAGATTTATCTGGAAAACGAACGATTCAGAGGAAAGGTGCAAAACTTTGAAAAATTACAGCGATTAAATAAACTAAGGGAACTTGCGTACAAGATGAAGGAGGCGGCATACGAGGATAAGCCTATCGAAATTTATGAATCTGAGAAGGACAACAGAAGCAGACATATGTATGTTTTAGTGGAGTATGAAGTAATTTCCGATATGTGTGAGGAAGAGACTGCTATATTTAAGGAAATGGTCAAAAATGCAGACAACTTTTCAATAAGCTGTTTTAAATATCCATATATAAGAGTAGTTTTTCAAGTCCGTGACGTCTGGAGCTGATAAACCGAGATACACATAAGGCGGTGATTAAAGCGGCATTTGCTTTTGTAGTCAATAAAAAATAATCGAATTATATGGTATATATGATATAATTACATATACAGATTACGGTATGTTCGGAGGTAGTCATATGAAAATCGCCGTCCTGCACGGACAGAAGCACCACGGCAGTACATGGAACACAACCCGTTTATTGTTGGATTCTCTTATTGCCGCGGAAGACGAGTGTATCGAGTTATTCGCAAACGACATGCCTGATTGCGTCGGCTGTTTTACCTGTATTATGAACGATGAAGAAAAATGCCCGCACCGCAGCGTCACAAAGCCTGTTATTCAGGCTATAGAGCAGAAGGTGCGACGCCGACTGCGTCGATACCTGCTGTTTAAAATAATGGGTCGGATGCAAAAGTCGGGGTTTGGTATGCCTAAGGATTCCGCTTATTGGAAAGAACAGGGCTGGATATAATAAGAATTCCGGTTCCCGGCGGCATGCCGGGCGGCGGACCGGATATAGCGGCGAAGATAATGAAAGAATAAAGGGTGATAATAAATGAGTACGCACGTGAAAACAGCGGGAGAGCTGTTTCAGAAGGGTTATAACTGCGCGCAGGCGGTTTTCGGCGCGTTTTGCGACGAAACGGGAATTGATTTTGAAACCGCTGTGAAAATCGCGTTCTCCTTCGGCGGCGGTATTGGCGGAATGGGGGATGTATGCGGTGCCGTAAGCGGTATGCTTATGGTTTTAGGTGTAAAATACGGATATATCAACCCCGCCGATAAAGAAGCGAAGTCGGAGCATTACAGGCTGGTACGCGATTTGGTAAAGAGATTTGAAACCGAAAACGGGTCAATCGTTTGCAGGGAACTGCTGGAACGCTTAAAAGAAAAAAAGTGTATACCCGCGGCGCGCCCTTGCGCCGTACTTGTGGAAAATGCCGCGAAAATCCTCGATGAGTATATATAGCATGCGAGGGCATAAGCAATACCCCGGAAACTGACGGACTGATTGCGAATGTATATTTAATAATAGACTTGTGGTTTTTATTGCGGTTGAATAATACCGGACTTGTCGGGACGAGGGGGTATAACGGTGTGAATTATATGAAGGATATTCTGTTTTCCGGCACGCTAAACAAGCGGGTTCTCGGAATTCAAAGCAACCCGGAAGAAATCGAGGTTCTGATCCGCGAATATAAGCCGTTTATTCTGTCAACCGCGCAAAAATGTACATATAAAAACTACATTACCGAACAGGACGACGAATACAGCATTGCGCTGATTGCGTTCAACGAGGCGGTAAAAGCCTACCGCGAAGAAAAAGGCGCGTTTTTGTCCTTTGCCAAAAGCGTTATCAGAATGCGCTGTATCGATTATTACAGAAAAGAGAAAAAGCACACCGGGAACAATTTGTCCTTAGACGGCGACGACGGGGAAACAACGGATAACAGTCTTATTTACAGTTCGATTATGCAATACGAGGAAGACGAGACCGCGCAAAACAGGGCGCTTGAAATCGAACAGTACAGGCAGGAGCTTGAAAAATGGAGCATTCGGTTTTCCGAACTCGTCCGTGTGTCGCCGAAGCATGCTAAAACACGCGCGGCGTGTAAAAAAATCGTTGATTACCTGACGGGAAACAAGGACAAGCTTGAGTATGTATTAAAAAAACAAATGCTTCCCATAGCGGATATCGAAAAAGCCTTGCGGATACCCCGAAAACAAACAGAGCGGCTTCGGAAATATATAATAGCGGTATTGATAATCAAAAACGGGGATTATCCGTTTTTAAACGAGTACGTAAAAGACTGGGGGAATTTTAATAAAATATGGTATAATATTTATAAAATATTATATTATGAAGGAGAAATGTCAGCATGAATAAAAGAATCCAGATAATCTGCCTGCTTCTGTTATTGACGGCTATACTCGTATCCTGCGCCAAAACCGGCGTTCAGAAAGCTCCGGACGAAGTTTCAAAGCCTACGGAGTCATCGGAGTCAACCCCCGATAAGCAGGCCGACGATAAGGATACTTCGGTTTCGGAGAAGCCTTCAGAGCTTTCGGAAGACGAGGTTATCGGGCTTTATAATAAAGCAAACGAAGTGTACGGCTGGTTTGATTTAAACACGATTCCGCATGACGGCGAGAAATTCGTCGAGGTAGACGGCGCACGGTATTTTGAAGTAACCGAGCCGGGTATTGATTCGAAAACAACCCTTGTCGATACTCTTAACGGGATTTTTGCGGAGGACCTGACAGAAGAATTGATGACCGCGGCGGACAATAGATATGTGGAGCGCGACGGTAAGCTGTACGTCATGCCGGCGGACAGGGGCACCGATATTCTGAAGGGCAAGGAAACCTATGAGATAACGCGCGTCAATGAGAGGCAGATAAAGCTTACGGTTGTAGTGGAAATGTACGAGGACCCCGATCAGAAAAAGGTTATCGGATATGACCGGTACGATTTTGTATTGGAATTTTCGGAAAACAGATGGAGGTTCAAAAATTTTCAGCTTGTAAGATAAACATATCGAGAAGACGAAACAAGCATTTTACGCAGTCTTGCGGTTTCACGCAATCGGCGAAAAACTTAAATGCCCGACGAAAAGCTCCCGGTAAGTACGGGAGCTTTTTATTCCGATTAAACGGTGTGGCAAATTGGGAATATCAGCATATACGGTTGAAATCCGGCAGGTTTTGTATTATTATTAAATAAATGCCGGAAAAATAAAAATATTGAGGTGAGGTGTTTGGTTTCCAAGGTACTGTCACTCGGGCTTCTCGGGATACAGGGCTATATAGTCAATGCGGAATGCTTTCTGTCCGGCGGCCTGCCGAATTTCGACGTTGTGGGTCTGCCCGACACCGCGATTAAAGAATCACGAGACAGAGTTCGCGCCGCAATTAAAAATTGCGGTTTTGATTTTCCGCTTCGCAGGATTACGGTCAACCTTGCCCCGGCGGACACCCGCAAGGAAGGGTCGATTTACGATCTGCCGATTTTTTTGGGAATATTGATATCGGCACGGGTAATAAACCCCGTATCAACCGACCGCGCGTTCATCGGCGAGCTATCGCTTGACGGTGAGGTACGGCAGGTCGTGGGCGTTCTGCCGATGGCGATTGCCGCGAAAAATTCGGGAATCCGCGAATTGTTCGTGCCCGAGGAAAACGCCTATGAGGCCTGTCTTGCCGGCGATATAAAAATATACGCTGTAAAGCATGTAAAAGAAGTCTTAGACCACCTGTCCGGCACGCGGGAGCTGACACCCGTAAAGCCTCAGACGCCGCCCGCGCCGGAAAGCGGCAGCGTTCCCGATTTTTCCGAGGTCATGGGGCAGGAAAACGTCAAACGAGCGCTTGAAATCGCGGCCGCGGGAGGGCATAATATACTGCTGATGGGCTC
>JAAYXM010000208.1 GCA_012515925.1 Clostridiales bacterium | reverse complement strand
TCGACGAGCTGTTCGCGCAGGAGCGTGAACGACGCCACCTCCGCCGGCTCTTGCGCGTCCTCGTCGGGGATGAAATCGCCCAGGTGCGAATCCTCCTCCTCGCCGATCGGCGTTTCGAGCGAAACGGGCTCCTGCGCGATTTTTAAAATTTCTCGCACACGGCTTACGGGCATGTTCATCTCGGCCGCGACCTCCTCGGGGGCCGGGTCATGCCCTAACTCCTGGAGCAGCTGGCGGGAAACGCGAATTACCTTGTTAATCGTCTCGACCATGTGTACGGGGATGCGAATAGTCCGCGCCTGGTCCGCTATCGCGCGGGTTATCGCCTGGCGAATCCACCATGTGGCGTAGGTCGAGAATTTATATCCTTTGGTGTGGTCGAATTTCTCGACCGCCTTGATAAGCCCTAAATTGCCCTCCTGAATCAAATCAAGAAACAGCATACCGCGCCCCACATACCGCTTCGCGATCGAAACCACGAGCCTGAGGTTCGCCTCGGCAAGGCGCATTTTCGCGACCTCGTCGCCCTGCTTCATACGCTTGGCGAGCTCAATCTCCTCGTCGGGCGTAAGCAGGTCAACCTTGCCTATCTCCTTTAAGTAGATACGCACGTGGTCGTCGATATTGAGCCCTTCCATAAGCGCCGTCGGGTCGGCAAGCTCTTCCTCGGGGATTGTCTCGATGTCTTCTAAATCGTCGGGTATGTCGTCATCGGGTATGTCCGCGATGAATTCCTCGAGCGGCAGCTCAATCCCGAGGCTTTCGAGCGTATCGTAAAGCTTGTCCATCTGGTCGGAATCAAGCTCGAGCTCCTCGGCGACATACATAAGCTCCTTTGACGAAAGCTTGCCGCGTTTTTTGCCGGTCTCGATAAGCTCCTTTAAAATATGCTTTTTATCCTCCGGAGAAATCTCATTGCTCTTTTTTTCGCTTTCGTTCTGCTCCATTCCGAGTATGTCGTTATCGTTCTTTCCCATATGCTTTTTACTTCCGTTTTCGTTTTTTTCCATTACTTATCACCATAACCCTTCTTTTTTCTGTAGAATTCCGCGGCTTTAATCAATAAATCGCCGTCTCCGCTTTCCGCGTTTCTTATAATAAACTCCCTTTCTATCGTGTCTATATAATCGTCGAGCGCGTCTTTCGGCGGCGAGCCGTGCCGTGCGAGGACCGCGGCTATATGCGCGGTTTCCTCAGGGTCGAATTTCAGCGCGATGCCCGACATCGTAAGCTCCGAACCCTCTCTGTACTGCTCCGAAATCAACGCGTAGAGCCTCGCGAGAAGCTCGGACGAAAAATGCTCGGGTTTGAGCTTTTCCGCGGCTTTCGGTATCAAATCGCGGTAAGCGAAAAGCAGCGCCGCGAGCCCTTCCTCGGCAAACGCGGATTTGGGATGGGAGTATTTAAGCTCCCTTGACGCCGGCATAAGCTTTCTTACCGGCGATAAGTCCCGCTTCTCCTTTTCCTTGAGGCTTTTCTTTGCCGCCGCGCGGCGCTGTCCGTTAACCTCGGCGAAAACCGCGTCCTTTGAAACCCCGGCGGTTTCCGCAACCCGCGCTATGTATATATCCCGCTCGATTGCCCCGTCAAGCCGGGACAGAACTTCAACCGCTTCCTTAAGGTATTCGAGCCTTTCGGCGTCGTCCTTCAAATCGTGTTTGGCGCGCAGCGTGTCAAGCCTGTATTCCGTGTCGCGCTTTGAGGCGTCAAGCAGGCGGGCGAACTTCTCACGCCCGAATTTCTTGATATACTCGTCCGGGTCCTTGGCGCCCGTCATTCTGAGTACCCTGACCGAAACCCCGCTCGACTTCATTATCTCAATCGCCCGCTCCGACGCGTTTATACCCGCGGTATCGGAGTCATACGCGATTACCACCTTTTTCTTGTATCTTGAAACCAACCGCCCCTGCTCCCCGGTAATCGCGGTGCCGAGTGACGCGACGGCGCTGCCGAAGCCCTCCTGATGAAGAGAGATAACGTCCAGATATCCTTCGGCCAATATGAAATAGTCGCTTTTGCTTTTTCGCGCGATGTTGAGCGCGAACAGGTTTTTTCTTTTGTTGAATATCAGTGTTTCCGGCGAGTTTAGATATTTCGGCTGCGAATCGTCGAGCACCCGCCCGCCGAACCCTATAACCGCGCCGCGCGCGTCGATAATCGGAAACATCACACGGTTTCTGAACCTGTCGTAAAACCCGCCGGACGAATCCGGCACGATGAGCCCCGCCTCTAAAAGCTCGGTTTTATTATATCCCTTATCCGCCAGCGTATTTATCAATAAGTCCCGCTCCGGCGGGGAATATCCGATACCGAACGCGGTTATCGCGGCGGCCTTTATGCCGCGCCTTTCAAGATACGCGCGAGCGGGGCTTCCCGCCCCGGATTTAAGCATGTCATGATAAAACCGCGCCGCGTCCCGGCAGACCTCGATAAGCCTTTTTCGTTTTTTACCCGCTTCAAAATCCGCGCCGGTTTCCGGAACGCGCATTCCCGCCTGCTCCGCAAGCTTCGCCACCGCGTCGGTAAAGCTGATGTTTTCGATTCCCATAATAAAGGATATAACGTCCCCGCCCGCGCCGCAGCCGAAGCAGTAATAAAACTGCCTGTCCGCCGAAACGCAGAACGAGGGTGTTTTTTCGTTATGGAACGGACACAGTCCGAAATGCCGCGTACCGCGGCGCGAAAGAGCCACATACCGCGAAACCGTTTGCACTATGTCGCATCTTGATGTCAGCTCATACAGAAATTGTTCCGGAAATAACATCTGCTATCTTCCATTCTACATTTTTCCATATTTTTGTATATTTATACACCTTTCCAGAACGAGGGTATAAAAATATCGGTAAATACCGCGACCGCGTACCTGTCTGTCATGCCCGCTATATAATCGCAGACCGCGGTGGAAAGGCCGAAGGCGTCCGAGCTTTCAAGAAACTCCCGGGGCAGCTTGTCTTTGTTTTTCATATAATAATAGTAGAGCTTCTCTATCAGTTCGCAGACCTTTTCCTCCTCCGCGAGCGCCGCGGGCGTTCGGTAAACGCGCTCGAACATGAAATCGCGCAAGGACAGCATCGCGTCCTCTATACGCTTTGACATGCGTATTTCGTCTTTTTCCGAGCTTTCGGAAATCACGTCGGATATAAGCGTGTTTATGCGCTCCCGGTGTGTTTCGCCCAGGACCCCGAGCAGGTTTTCCGGGATATCCCCGGGATTCAGCACGCCCGCCCGGTGGGCGTCGTCTATATCGTGGTTTATATACGCGATTCGGTCGGCAAGGTGGACTATTCTGCCCTCAAGCGTCTTTGCCGGGATATCGCCGCTGTGGCGCAATATCCCGTCTGTTACCTCATACGTAAGGTTGAGCCCGCGCCCTTTGTTTTCGATAAACTCCACCACGCGAACACTTTGGCGGTTATGGGTAAAGCCGCCGTCGGTGAGCTTTGAGAGCACCCGCTCGCCGGAATGCCCGAAGGGTGTATGCCCTAAATCGTGACCCATAGCGATTGCCTCGGTCAAATCCTCGTTGAGCCTGAGCGCGCGGGCTATTGTCCGGGCAATCTGCGTAACCTCTAACGTATGGGTCAGACGTGTCCTGTAATGGTCGCCTTCGGGGGATATGAACACCTGGGTCTTATGCTTTAATCGGCGAAACGCCTTTGAGTGAAGTATCCTGTCATTGTCGCGGCGAAAGCAAGTCCGGATATCGCATTCCGGCTCGGGCGCATTGCGCCCGATACTGTCCGCCGCGCATTTCGCGTAAGGTGAAAGGTTTTCTTTCTCGAACGCCTCTACCCGTTCCCTTATAAGCAAGCAGCCACCTCCCCGTCTAAAACCTCATTTTCTTTCTTTTGTCCTCTATTACCTTCTATAATATTTATACTTCGTTTTCGCCGAATTCCCTTTTTTATAACATATTTTTTATTTTAGTGTAAACCAAGGGGACGGTTCTTGTGGTTATAAACCAAGGGGACGGTTCTTGTGGTTATAAGGGCATATCCAAAAGACAACCGGAGCGTTTAACCGTAATAAGCAGAGCAATTATCCCGAAAGCGCAAACCATGAGAACCGTCCCCTTGGTTTTGAGAACCGTCCCCTTGGTTTGACTTGTTTTCGATTTTATTATTAATCATTAATGGTATTGTATTTTTTATAAATAACATCTATAATAAGCATTATCACATTTGATATATAAACGAGGAAAGGTTGTGATGTTAGGGTTGGAAAAAAAGCTGACTTTATACGGCTTTAACAACCTCACAAAATCACTTAGCTTCAACATCTACGATGTATGCTATGCAAAGAGTGAGCGGGAACAAAAGGACTATATTGCCTATATAGACGAGCAGTACAACTCCGAACGGCTGACGAAAATCCTGTGTGACGTTACGGATATTATCGGCGCCCATGTGCTTAACATCTCAAAGCAGGACTACGAGCCCCAGGGCGCGAGCGTCACGATACTGATTTCCGAGGAGTCCCTGCCGCCGGAGCTTATCGATAAATCCTGCAATTTCGGGAATGTCATATCAAAAAAAGGCGATACGGTACTCGGGCATCTGGATAAAAGCCATGTTACGGTACACACCTATCCGGAATACCACCCCGATAACGCAATCGCCACGTTTCGCGTCGATATCGACGTCGCCACCTGCGGCAGGATATCGCCGCTAAACGCGCTTGACTATCTTATAGGCAGCTTTGATTCCGATATTATTACGATAGATTACCGCGTCCGCGGCTTTACGCGCAGCTTAAACGGCCAGAAGCTGTTTATCGACCATAACATCACATCCGTTCAGGATTATATAGCGGACAAGACACTGCAGAAATACGACGCCATCGATATCAACGTATATCAGGCAAATATGTTTCACACCAAGATGCTGATTAAGGAAATCGAGCTTCAGAACTACCTGTTCAATACAGACGTGTACGAGCTGCCGCCGCGTCAAAGGCTCAATATAACGAACAGCCTGCGCCGCGAGATGATTGAGATATTCAGCGGCTCGAACGTATATGACGGAGGAGCCACATGAAGCCCGCCTCCCGGCAGGACAGGGCGCCTCTTATGGAGGCGCTTCTACGCTATAAGGCTAACAGAATAGTGCCGTTTGACGTGCCCGGCCATAAGCAGGGGCGCGGCAACCCCGAGCTTACGGAATTTCTGGGCAAGAAATGCCTTGAGCTTGACGTCAATTCCATGAAGCCGCTCGACAACCTGTGCCACCCGGTTTCGGTGATACGCGAAGCCGAGGAGCTCGCGGCGCAGGCCTTCGGCGCGGCTTATTCCTATTTTATAGTCGGCGGCACGACAGCCGCGGTCCAGGCCATGATTATGTCCGTCATACAGCCGGGCGACAAGATAATCATGCCCAGAAACGTGCATATAAGCGCAATCAACGCGCTTATTCTGAGCGGCGCGTCGCCCGTATACGTAAATCCCGGCGTCAACAGAAAGCTCGGCATACCGCTGGGCATGGCGGTTTCGGAATTAAAAGACGCGATTTCGAAAAACCCCGACGCGCGCGCGGTCTTCGTCAATAACCCGACGTATTACGGCATATGCCCGGATTTAAGCGCGATTGTGGAGGCGGCGCACGAAAAAGGAATACCCGTGCTTGTCGATGAGGCGCATGGCACACATTTCTATTTCGGCGAAAACCTCCCGAAATCCGCGATGGCTTGCGGCGCCGACATGGCGTCGGTGAGCATGCATAAAACCGGCGGTTCGCTCACTCAAAGCTCGCTGCTTTTAGCCGCGGGGAGCATGAACCCCGGCCATATACGCCAGACCATAAATCTGACCCAGACCACAAGCGGCTCGTATCTTCTGATGTCGTCTCTCGACGTTTCGCGCCGGAACTTAGCTCTTCGCGGAAAGGAGATATTCGCGCGGGTTTTGGAGCTTTCCGAGTACGCGAGGCACGAGATAAATAAAATCGGCGGGTTTTACGCGTTTTCGAAGGAGCTTTGCGACGGCGGGGCGGTGTTTGATTTCGACCGCACGAAGCTTTCGGTATACACGCGGGATATCGGGCTCGCGGGTATCGAGGTATACGATATACTTCGCGACGATTACGGGATTCAGATAGAATTTGGGGATATCGCGAACATCCTCGCGGTTATCTCGGTGGGTGACACGGAGCTTGCAATCGAGCGGCTCGTGTCCGCGATGTCCGAGATAAAGAGACTTTATTCCCGCGACAAGTCGGGCATGCTCGATACCGAGTATATCCGGCCGCGCGTCGAGCTTTTGCCAAAACACGCGTTTTACGGCGGGAAAGAGCCGGTAAACCTTGAGACCTGCGCGGGCAGGATTTGCGCGGAGTTTGTCATGAGCTACCCGCCCGGAATCCCGATACTCGCGCCCGGCGAGCTTATAACGCGCGAGATTGTGGACTATATCAAATACGCGCGCGAAAAGGGCTGTTTTTTAACGGGTACCCAGGATATAACCGTTAACACGATACTTACGGTTAAGGACAGGTAATTTACACAAGACAGGAGCGGTTTTTATGGAATTATGGTATACGGAGGAGCACACACCCGACGTCAGGTTTTCAATCCGGGTGGACAAGCACATATACTCAGAGCAGACGAAATTTCAGAGAATAGATTTTTTCGATTCCAAGGAGTTCGGCAGGTTCTTAACACTTGACGGGCTTATGATGGTAACCGAAAAGGACGAGTTTATATATCACGACATGATTGCCCACGTCCCGATGGCGACAAACCCGGATATCGAAAACATACTCGTTATCGGCGCGGGCGACGGCGGGACGGTGCGTGAAATAACCCGGTACAATACCGTTAAAAAGGTTGATATGGTGGAAATCGACGAGCAGGTGGTAGTCACCTGCAGGAGGTTCCTGCCGCAAACCGCGTCGAGCTTCGACGACCCGCGGGTCAGCCTGTATTTCGAGGACGGGCTTAAATTCGTCCGTTCGAAAAATGACGAATACGACCTTATAATCGTTGACTCCACCGACCCGATTGGCCCGGGCGAGGGGCTGTTCACGCGTGAGTTTTACGGCAACTGCTATAAGGCGCTTAAAAAGAACGGTATCCTGGTAAACCAGCACGAAAGCCCCTATTATTACGATAACGCCGAGAACATGAAGCGCACGCACAAGAGAATCCGCGAGCTTTTCCCGATTTGCAGGGTTTATCAGGCGCATATCCCCACCTACCCGTCGGGTCACTGGCTGTTCGGCTTTGCCTCGAAAACCTTCGATCCGCTCAGCTTCGACGCGGCGCGCTGGAACAGTCTCGGGCTTAAAACAAAGTATTACAACACGGATATCCATATCGGAAGCTTTTGCCTGCCGACATACGTTACGGAGATGCTTCAAAATGCGTAAAAACATCGAAACCTTCATAGCGTGCAACTCTGATTACAAATCCGCGGGCGCCGTATTATTCGGCGCGCCGTATGATTCCACAACCAGTTTTCGCCCCGGCGCGCGGTTTTCTCCCCGGGCTATCCGCTCTGAGTCCTTCGGGATTGAAACCTATAGTCCCTACCAGAACAAGGACCTTATGGATAAACACGTGTTCGACGGCGGGGATCTGGAGCTTCCGTTCGGAAACTCAAAGCGCGCGCTGGACATGATAACAAAATATACGCGCAAGGTGCTGCGCGACGGAAAACTCCCCTGCATGGCCGGCGGCGAGCATCTTGTGACACTGGGCGCGGCGCGCGCCGCGGCGGAGCTTTATCCGGATTTAAGCATAATACATTTAGACGCTCATTCGGATTTGCGCGACGAGTACCTCGGCGAAAAGCTGTCCCACGCGTGTGTTATGCGCAGGATTTGGGAAGTTGTCGGCGACGGTCGGATATACCAGTTCGGAATCCGTTCGGGAGACAAAAGCGAGTTTGTCTGGGCGCCCGGACATGTATATACGCGCATGTTTGATTTAAGCGGAATAGAGGATACGGCTAAAAAGCTTAAGGATAAGCCCGTTTACCTGACGGTTGACCTTGACGTGTTAGACCCCTCGGTATTCCCGGGCACGGGCACGCCCGAGGCGGGCGGCGTGAGCTTCAATGAGCTTTCAGACGCGCTTTTTAAGCTTTCCGGTTTAAATATTGTCGGCATGGATATAACCGAGCTTTCGCCAGTATATGACCAAAGCGGGATTTCAACCGCGGCGGCGGTAAAAGTATTGCGCGAGCTTCTGCTTTTGTTTTCTGAATAAGGATGTGATGTGAAATCCCGGACTTGACTAAAAGGTATAACAAGGCATACGCTATACTCGGAAATATTACGCCGCTTGATATTGACTGCGGTCTTATCTGCGGCTCCCTCTGCTGCAAGGGCGATAATATGCGCGGTATGATTCTGTTTTACGGCGAGGATAGGTTATTGAAGCCCTCCGATTATAGTATCTCGACAAAAAGCATGAAGGGCATTGATATCCGTTTCGCGGTATGCCGCGGCAGATGCAATAGAAACACGCGGCCGCTCTCCTGCCGGATTTACCCGCTTGCCCCGCGCTATGACGGCGAGAATCTAACCGTCGCGCCCGACCCGCGCGCGAAATATATCTGCCCGCTTTTATTGCCGGAGGTTTCCGAACAGATAAAGCCCGAATTCGCCGCGGCGGTAAGAGACGCTTTTCTGTGTTTAATCGGGGACAAGGATTTCGGGGACATGTTAATCCGTTATTCCGAAATGCTTGATGAGTATGAGAAATTTACAGGCCGGATGAGCTAATGTTAACAATTTTGACTTTTTTATAATCCTTCACTATGGTATAATAATCGCAAGCGATTATTATACCTTTATTTGATTTAAGTCATCCGGCTCGCCGGGACG
The DNA here is from genome assembly GCA_012515925.1 of Clostridiales bacterium. Taxonomy (GTDB): domain Bacteria; phylum Bacillota; class Clostridia; order Oscillospirales; family JAAYXM01; genus JAAYXM01. The sequence goes on along the minus strand of JAAYXM010000208.1, from coordinate 52 downwards.
GCAACCGCCGGATATGACAAATTATTTCATAACCGATTAAGCAAGATATTTG
>JAAYXM010000207.1 GCA_012515925.1 Clostridiales bacterium | reverse complement strand
TACAACAGTATTAAAGACTCGGTGCAATACGCCTATGAACAAGGCTGCGTACTTGTAGCCTCCGCGGGCAATGACAAGGACGCAAGATACAGCTACCCCGCTTCATGCGATAACGTGATTTCTGTGGGCGCTGTTGCGAATGATTTACAGAGAGCCGATTTTTCCAATTACAACGATAGGGTTGACTTAACAGCGCCCGGTGTGGGAATACACTGCTTAAAACATGACGGCGATAGAGTTTACGGATCCTCGGGGACTTCGTTTTCCGCGCCGATGGTTGCCGGTGTCGCGGCGGTTATAAAGGCGCTTGCCCCGTCCATGACCCCCGATGAAGTCGAGCAGATACTGAAAAACACGGCTCTTGACCTGGGCGACCCGGGCAGGGACAATTATTTCGGTTGCGGATTAGTCCAAAGCCACGACGCGGTTCTTTATACGCTGGACACGGTTTCTGAAAACCAAACCGGGATGCTGTGCGACGATATAAAGATGCAATACCCGGTATTCATACTCGAAGACGGCGGCGAAGCCGAAGACCTGAGTGAAAGCTTTACAGTCAAGGCCACGATTTTTAACGGCTCCGAAAACCCCGCAACCGTCACGGTGCTTACCGCGCTATATAACGGGAACCGCCTTGCCGGGCTTTATTCGAAGGATTTGCAGATACCGGCGGACGATACGCTAAACTATATCGAACCGATTGATATGGAGCCGCTGCCGGATGTCGACACATTAAAGGTTTTCGTTCTGAGCGATACAAATTCAATCGTTCCGAAAATCACGCCTGTCGTGTTCAACTGACGGGATAAAGTTGTTGCGAAATAATGTGTATGTTAAAAAAGCTCCCGGGTATGGGAGCTTTTTTTATGAAATATCCTTCGCGATATGAAATAAAATTTGCGGCACATCATTGACATACCCGGAAAGCTATATGTGCACGGCTATCCGGATTATACAAATTTATGCTCACCTATACATATTTTTGTATAGGTGAGTGTGATATATTTATATCATCACATGAAAAAGGTGGTATAGATTATGTCTGTTTATACAAAAGCATACCTGATTGAAATTGATATGCCAAGCGCTGAAATTGAGGAGGACATGTAAATGAAACGAATGATAGCCGCGATTATATCAGGTATTATGGTATTAGCACTGTGTGGGTGCGGGCAGACAAATGGCAAGGGCATTGGAGCGTGACGAGGCAGTGATCAAAATAAAATCCGCTAACGGTGATCCGACGCAGGTTAAGGCTATCGCGCAATGTGTATGATTTGAAGAAGGTAAGATTTTGCGGATTTTCAAGAAAAATGCGACTGTTTTACGAAAATCCCGTCGTCAGCTGGCATGAGCACATAAGAGAGTACTCCCGGGAAAGCTCGATGAGTTATATCTTGAACGGTTTATCAAGGGTGCTTCGTTTGTTTTCGGGCTTATTCAATTACATCCACCGACACGCCGGACTTGAATTCCACAAGCCTATGAATCAGATACATTAGGACATGTGGATAAATATTCGCAATCACATGGGCGCCTTCACTGATAATACAGCCGAGATGCTTGACGCTCCGAATAGGTTTGATTATCAAAGCGGCTTTCTCTTTATAACCCTGCCCTCCGGCAGACGTCTTGCCTACGTCAAGCCTAGAGTCGGAGAAAAAGTCTTCGGCAGCGAATCCGTTACATATGAGGGAATTGGCGGCACGAAAAAATGGGAAAGGCTCGAAAGCTACGGCCCCAAGTTCGTGGAAAATATCGTTCAGGCAACAAGCCGGGATATTCTTATGTATGCAATGCGTACTCTTCGATATTTCCGTATTGTTGCGCATGTACATGACGAAATTATCATAGAGGCGGATAAGAAATTGTCTCTTGAAAATGTCTGTGAACAAATGGTACTGGTTCCACCCTGGGCATCCGGTTTGATTCTTCGGGCCGATGGATATGAATGCGATTATTATAAGAAAGATTAGTTACATTGTGAAAAACGTCCTTTTTCACCTCCTGCCGAGGCTACCGGGTAGGAGGTGTTTTCATATGAATGTAAGAAAAATAGATGGAATTCATGGCACTCATACAAGCGGCACAAAACATAAAAACCGCCGGAAAGCCTTGCTACCAAGACCTTCCGACAGTTCCCATGTGCAAAACAAAAACGCCGGCATTGTATCAATACCGACGTTCTTATATGGCGGAGAAGGAGAGATTCGAACTCTCGCGCCGCTTTCACGACCTACGCCCTTAGCAGGGGCGCCTCTTCGACCTGCTTGAGTACTTCTCCGTGTCGAAAATTCCGGCCAGAATCGGCCGCATT
>JAAYXM010000206.1 GCA_012515925.1 Clostridiales bacterium | reverse complement strand
TTCGGAGGCGGATTCGGAGGAAGCCGTGGCGGTGGCGGAAGCTTCGGCGGTGGCGGCGCCTCAAGAGGATTTTAGGTTTTTTTAACCTCTCCCCGGTTCGGGGAGAGGTTTTGTCATGCAGTTTTGTTTTGAAATGCCTCCCTCGTGGAGATACAGCCTACTTAACCATGACATACAGAAACCACGCGATACCGGTAAGCGCGGCGCCCGCCGCCGCAAACGCCGAAACCGATACGCCCAGTACCTGTTTAGTGGCCTTGCAGTGCTTTTTAACATACGCGTTGGCAACCATGCAGGCCTCGTGTATAATGCGTTCGGAGTTAACCGAGGTCTGCGGCAGAGCACTGTCCTTTATGACAAAAATCGCTTCCTCAAATATGTTATTCAGCGGCGCTTTTACAACAATAACCCGTTTTGATACTCCCTTAACCATAAACTATCCCCCGTAAATCATACCTATATTGACATTTTATCCAGAATATGAAAAGGCTATACAGGAAGATTTCAGTTAATTATTCTTTTTTATCATCATGACCATGACGGTCATATCGTCCGCGCGCCCGTATTTAGCGTAAGCTTGCGCAAGGAGCTCTCCCGCGAGCTTTTTGGGGCTTTCCCCGTCATACCCCGCGAGATATTCTTTAAGCCACACGTCATCGTTTCTGTCCGCCACACCGTCGGTGGCCATGACGACGCAATCATCCTCGCAGAGCGAAACGCAGGACTCGATATCGGATATCCTGCCGCAGGACACGCCCGCGGGCAAAGCGTTGGATGTCACCCTGCGCACATGCCCGCCGCGCTTGATATACGTAGGCGCGCCGCCGAATTTGAATATCGAGGCTTCCCCGTTATATAAATCCACGCATAATAAATCCAGCGTTGTAAAGCTTCCGGTCTTCTCGGATTTAAGCGTCAGCGCCGAATGTATCGTCATCAGCGCGGTCTTCGGCTCGATACCCGATTTTATGAGCTTTTCAAGCATACCGACCGCCGCCGCGCTTTCGGCCGCCGCGGCCCTGCCGCTTCCCATCCCGTCGGACAGGATAACATACAATTTGCCGTTATTTGTCTTGAAGTAGGCGCCCGAATCGCCGCTTATCTCGGAATTGCTTTTTTTGTTGACCGCCACCCCGAGCGTCGCGTAAAGGCTCTCCTTTTCGCGCGCGCAAAACACCTGCCTGTCCCCCGTATCCATACACTGCGGCGAGGCAAGGCTTACGCCGAGAATGTCCGAAAGCTCGCCTGTCACGGCGTCCGCGTCGTTTGTAAGCCCCGCGAGGTTGGTCCCCTCGATATGCAGATGAAGATGCGCGGTTATGTCGCGATACACATATGCCTCGGCGTTAATCTGCTTGTTTCTTAAATACCCGTCGATAAGCGCCTCCATCCGCTCCTCAAATACCGGCTCGCTTTCAATATTACCCGCGAGCGTGCCGAAGATGTGCGACATCTGCCTGTATTGACTGTACAATATGTTGCGGCTTTCCTCGATTCTGTTTTTATACTGCTTTCGGTATAAATACGCCGAAAGCTCGCGGTTTATCGCTAAAACAAAATCCCGAATCAAAACGCAGCGGGATGAAAAATGCAGCGGGAAATCCGACGGTTCAAGTCTTCCGCGCTCAAGCATTTTCTTTGTCACGGTATTGAGCGCGTCCCTGGTGGACAGATAATCCTTCTCCCAGCAGGCGTTAGCCAGAATACATTTGCGGCATATCTGCGCTGCCGCGCGGTCGAAAATTCCCGCGACATCGTTGTCGTTTGTCTCGCGCCTGCTTCCGGCGGCTCCGCTTATCATACGGCTTAAATCATTGAACGCCGAAGCGGCGGATTTCAGCCTTTCGCTCGCGTACAGCCTTATTTTACCCTGTTTTATGACGCCGGATTCCCCGGATAACGTAAACAAGCAAAGCAGCTTGTCCCCGAAAAATCCGGCGATGAGCATAAACGTTACGCTCGCGAAAAACGCGCCGTACAAAAGCGTTATATCCGCCATGCCGTTTAACATGAGCATTGTCGAGGCGTTCGCGGCGAGATACACTATTGTAAACAGCGTTTTCCCCTTGTTCTTGAACACACCCGCCGCCATAGCCGAAAACCCGTAAACCGCGGAATAAAACGCGGTGGATTCCGCCATACCGACGGCCAGACCCAGCGCAACCCCGACACAGCTGCCGATTCCCGCCCCTCCGAAATACGCGGACAGCATAACGGCGAATACAGCGAGCGTATGCCCGAGCGATACGGTTTTGAATATCGAATACGCCGAAAGCGGAATCAGAAGGCACGAAAAGAAAAACAGCAGGCCGACGGAATACTTGACCGGCTGCGCGCTTATACACTTTCCGGGTTCATATTCCGGATTCATGATAAGCCCGAAAAAATACGCGCCCGCGGTGACAAAAACAAGCTCCGACGCGTACATAAGCGTCTCCGTAAGCTTAAAGCCGGAATCCGCCACGAACACTATACCCACCGAAGCCGCGGCACAGAGCGCCGCGGCGGGCATGAACCAGCGCGCCTTCATAAGCCTGGTTTCACGAAAAACAAAGGACGCGGTATAAATAAGAATCGTGCACGCGATATATTTAAGCCCGTCCGCCTTATGTACTATGCTTAAATATCCGAGTATTACGCCCAGAACACCGGCAAGCGCGCCGGGCGCCGCGCCGACCGCCGCCGCGTAGCTTAATCCGAACGGCGCGCAAGCGCCGAAAATCATTCCGTTCGGCATTAAAAACCCAAAAACAATCTTAAGCGAATATATGACAAATTTTTTTATCGCGGGGCTTAGGTTAATCATACCGATATAGCGGTTTATGCTTGTCTTATAATTTCTTATCTTTTGTATATCCATTGCGTTATCTCACTTTCCGCCGTCCGGCAAGTTGTTTTCTCTCCTTGCCCTAAGAATAACGGATTTCGCGGCAAAAATCCGTCGGGAAATGAAACAGATAAATATTTCCCTTGACGTTTTAAAGGGAATATGCCTATTCTGGTGATGGCCGGTTGTAAAAGCAAGGCTGCAATTTACACCGCTTTCAGGAGAATAAGAACATTGTTGCCTTAGACTGTACATTGTGGTAAAATTGTTTTGTTTGAGATACGGAGGTTAAATAATGGAATATTCTGATAGAATTTCAACGCTGCAGCCCTCGGCGATAAGGGAAATACTTAAGGTAACGCAGGATAAGTCGGTTATATCGTTTGCCGCGGGAAATCCCGACCCCGAAAGCTTTCCCGCCCGGGACATGGCGGAAATCGCGTCAGGGCTTTTCCGCGAAAGCTCGTCAGACGCGCTGCAATACGGCGTCAGTGAGGGCTATACGCCGCTTCGCGAGCTTACTTCCGAACGGATTAAAAGGAAATACAATATCGGCCGTGATTCTGACGATTTAATAATCACAAGCGGCGGACAGCAGGTTATAGAAATGACCGCGAAGGTATTTCTCAACGAGGGCGACGCGGTGCTTTGCGAAACGCCGAGCTTTATCGGCGCCTTAAACGCGTTTCGCTCGTATAACGCAAACCTCGTGGGCATACCCATGGACGATTTCGGCATGGACCCCGACGCTTTGGAGGCGGCGCTTAAAAAAACACCGCGCGTAAAGCTCATCTACACCATCCCCACGTTTCAAAACCCGTCGGGCATTACAATGAGCTTAAAACGCCGCGAGCGTTTAATCGAGCTTTCCGAAAAATACGATGTTTATATAATAGAAGACAACCCGTACTTCGAGCTTCGCTTTGACGGCGAGTTCGTTCCGACGATTAAAAGCCTCGATTCCACGGGGCGGGTTATTTACGCGGGCTCCTACTCAAAGGTTCTTTCTCCGGGAATACGCATAGGCTATGCCTGCGCGCGCCGCGATATTATCCAAAAGCTCACTGTCGCGAAACAGGTCTCAGACGTCCATACAAACCTGTTTTTCCAGATGCTCGCCGCCGAATACCTCAAGACCCGTGATATCGACGCGCACATTTCAAAAATCCGTGAAATCTACCGCAAAAAATCAAGCCTTATGTGCTTCGAGATGGATAAGAATTTTGGGAGCCGCGTCGGATACACGCGGCCTCAGGGCGGCCTTTTCATCTGGTGTAAGCTGCCCGACGGCTATGACGGTATGGAGTTTTGCCGGATTTGCGCCGCTTCAAAGGTCGCGGCGGTTCCGGGCTCCGCCTTCTCCGTGGACGAGAATGAAATTGTTCCGGCGTTCCGGCTCAACTTCTCGCTTCCCACGGAGGAGCAGATTAAAACCGGAATATCGCGCATGTCCGAAGCTCTGTCGGAATATCTAAAATAATTCTAAAGGTGTTTTTATGGAACGTAAAAAAACAATTTTTTCAGGTATACAGCCCTCCGGCGAAATAACTCTGGGTAACTATTTAGGGGCAATCTCCAACTGGGTTAAAATACAAAACGAGTATAACTGCGTATACTGCGTCGTGGATATGCACGCCATAACCGTCCGGCACGACCCGAAAAGGCTTCGTGAGCAAACCCTTGATGTTCTGGCGCTGCTCATTGCCTGCGGTCTTGACCCCGAAAAAAACATCATATTCATACAAAGCCACGTGCCGCAGCACGCCGAGCTCACCTGGATTTTAAACTGCTACACGATGTACGGCGAGCTTTCGCGCATGACGCAGTTTAAGGATAAATCCGCCAAAAACCCGGACAACATAAACGCGGGTCTGTTTGACTACCCTGTTTTAATGGCGGCGGATATTCTGCTGTATCAGACGGATCTGGTTCCCGTCGGCGAGGACCAGAAGCAGCATCTTGAGCTTTCAAGAAATATCGCGCAGCGCTTTAATTTTCTTTACGGCGATGTTTTCACGCTGCCCGAGCCGTATATCCCGAAAATCGGCGGGCGCGTCATGAGCCTCACCGACCCGGACATGAAGATGTCAAAATCCGACCCGAACCCGAACTCCAAAATACTGCTTCTGGATGAACCCGAAGCTATAATGCGTAAATTCAGGCGCGCGGTTACGGACAGCGAAGCCGTTGTCGCGTACCGCGAGGGTAAATCCGGAATCAACAACCTGATGGCGATATATTCCGCCGCGACAAGCAAGGATTATAAAACAATCGAAGCGGAGTTTTCCGGACGCGGCTACGGCGATTTCAAAACCGCGACGGGCGAATCGGTGGTGGAGCTTTTATCCCCCGTTCGCACAAAGTTTAACGAGCTTATTAAAAACAAGGATTATCTGACGCGCGTATACACCGATAATGCCGGACGCGCCGCGGCCCTTGCTGACAGGACTCTTGAAAAGGTGCGCAAAAAGGTCGGGTTCGTGAAAAAGGAGAATAAAAATGCCTGAAAACGATACCGTTATAATAATGCGTGCCGTTATGGCATTTTTGATTGCCGGCGCGATATCCTTTGTGCTGACGCCGCTTGTAAAGAAATTCGCGGTTAAAATCGGCGCGATTGATATTCCGAAGGACGATAGGCGCATGCACTCAAAGCCGATTCCCCGGCTCGGCGGCATTGCTGTTTTTATCGGATTTTTAATCGCGGTGATGCTTTTTGTCGAAATCGACCGCCAGCTCCAGGGCATCCTTATCGGCGCGCTGATTATAGTGCTGCTCGGGGTAATCGACGACATGCTGCCGCTTAACGCGTTTCTCAAGCTTTGCGTCCAGATAATCGCCTCGCTTATCGTAATCTGGCACGGTACGCGTATCGAGATGCTGTCCAATCTCAGTTTCCTGAGCGATAATACGTATATCCATTTAAACCCGATATGGTCATACCCCATTACGCTGCTTTGGATTATCGTTATTACAAACTCGGTTAATCTGATTGACGGTCTTGACGGGCTCTCAGTCGGCGTATCGTCCATCGCGTCCATCACCCTTCTGATTATCGCGATTATCGTATCCGAGATGAATATCGTACTTATTATGGCGGCGCTGGCCGGCGCCTGCATCGGGTTTCTGCCGTTTAATCTTAACCCCGCGAAAATATTCGTCGGGGATACCGGCTCGACGTTTTTGGGCTTTATACTCGCGTGTATTTCAATACACGGCTTATTTAAGCTATACACGGTAATTTCGTTCGCGGTACCGTTTCTGATATTGGGGCTTCCGATTTTCGACACGCTGTTCGCGATTATCCGGCGCGTGCTGCACGGAAAAAGCCCGATGAGCCCGGACCGCGGGCATGTGCATCACAGGCTTATCGATATGGGCTTTAACCAGAAGCAAACCGTTATGATTCTGTATATTTTAAGCGGCCTTTTAGGCTTTGCCGCGGTTGTTCTGACATCAAGCGGCGAAATAAAGGCGCTGCTTCTGATACTCGCGCTTATTCTCGCGATTGTTATCGGCGCTAAGGTTTATTCGGACAGAAACGCCTCCAACGGCTCAAACAAATAACAAGACAGGTTTTTTCGCTAAATACCCCGTAATGCCGCCGGCATTACGGGGTATTTATGTATATTCATCCTTAAAGTGTAAATACTAAATCGAGCAAACCCGAAAAGGAGAATTCTTATGTCCGTCTTTGGCAGAAAAAAGAGGGAAAAAGTACTTAACGACAAGGTTGACGCAATAACAAAAAGCACCGGGACGAGACCTTGACCTCGAATTTAGATGACAATATAAAGCTTATATCCGCGTTGTTCAAAGACAACGATATGATTCGGTTTCGCAAAATCAGAAACTCGAGAATTGACCTGGGTGTTTGTCTTGTAAACTTTGAGGGGCTTAAAAACGAGGAGATCATTGACAGTCATATTGTGAAGCCGTTTATGATTGCCGAAACGATCGACAAAAAGAATAACGTGCCCGAGGCGCTTATAAACGAAATAATACAGGTAAACGAGATAAAAATATCAAACAGTATACAGGATATAATCCGTAGCGTGACATACGGCGACACGATAATGCTTGTGGAAAACGAAAACCACGCGCTTATAATAAACAGTAAATCCTTTACAATCCGCTCGATATCCGAGCCTATGAGCGAGCAGGTAATGAGCGGCCCGCGGGAGGGTTTTACCGAGCCGCTTGTCGTAAATCTTTCCATGCTGCTTAGAAGGCTTAGGACAAACGACCTTAAAATGCGGAATTTCAGCATCGGAAAACGCACAAATACGCAGGTTTGCATCTGCTATATCGAAGGAATAGCAAACGAGAACATACTAAAGGAATTATACAGACGGCTTGAGGTTATAAACATCGACGGTATAATAGACGCAAACTATATAAACGAGCAAATCCGGGATTCAAAGCTCTCGCTTTTCAGCACAATCGGCAGGAGCGAACGCCCTGACAGCGTTGCCGCAAAGCTTTTGGAGGGACGTATCGCGGTATTTGTAGACGGGTCGCCTGTCGTGCTAACGCTGCCTTATCTGTTTATCGAGAACTTCCAGAGCGCCGAGGATTATTATCTGAACTATTATTACGCCTCGTTTTACCGTTTCTTGCGTGTGATTGCTTTTTTTATAAGTATTATAATACCCGGCTTTTATATCTCCATCGTGGCGTTTCACCGGGAAATGCTCCCCACCCCGCTTCTTATCAGTGTCGCGTTCGAACGCCAGAGCGTGCCGTTTCCGGCTGTGATTGAAGTGTTTCTCATGCTTATCGTGTTCGAAATAATAAAGGAAACGGGAATACGAATGCCTTCAAACATCGGTCAGGCGTTAAGCATTGTAGGCGCTTTGGTTATCGGACAGTCCGCGGTCGAGGCAAAGCTGGTGGCCGCGCCCGTAATTATCATTATCGCCCTTACGGCCATAACAAGCCTTCTCGTTACAAG
>JAAYXM010000205.1 GCA_012515925.1 Clostridiales bacterium | reverse complement strand
TATACGGTATCGACCGCGTCGGTGCGCTTCGGCGGAAATATTTCAAACGACAATACTTTTTTGTGTTTAAAAAGCTCTGATGTTTTCATAGGGCTATACCTCCCGCTCGCAAAGTGGGTATACACAATATAGCATAATACCGTACCCATAGTGTAATACATTAATTTTATGCTTTTCCATAGGCATATCCTATATCACGCTCCCCTTAGGGGAATTACAGCCTGAAATGATATATTCATATGCATATTTTTTCTTGTATCCGGCAGAATAAAACCGAGGTGATAAAATGCAATTAAATCAAAAAGAAACTTCACTGCTCAAGGATTTGAAGGAGCAGGAGCAAATCTGCGTCGAAAAATACAACAAGTATTCAAACGACGCGTCGGACACACAGCTTAAGGGCTTATTATCGCAGATCTCGCAAAAAGAGCAGCAGCATCTCGACACGGTAAACCAGATACTGGGCGGGACCGTGCCGGGCATGCAGGCGGGCGGCGGACAGCAGATGCCGCAAAGCTTTACGGCTTCCTACACCCCGGGTGATAACAGCCCGGAAAAGCAAAACGACAGCTATTTGTGCACGGATTTGCTGGCCACCGAAAAATATGTGTCCTCGGCTTACAACACTTCGGTTTTCGAGTTTCGGGACACGAACATCAGAAGCGTACTCAACCATATTCAGAAGGAGGAACAGCAGCACGGAGAAATGATTTTCAATTATATGAGTCAAAACGGCATGTACGGCGGTTAATGAAATCAAGCCGCGCGTCAGTGTCAGGGGGACGGGGGTTAGACACTTTTTGTCGAACCCCCGTCCCCCTGACACGCGCTGACACTACGCAAACCTTAAAAACAAAAAACACTTAAAAACAAAAAAGTAAAAATATAATTGCATTAATTAGTTTATAGATGTATAATTTAGTGTAAGTTATTCTAATAAAAGGAAAGGGATAATGGTTTTTATGGAAACAATGCAACAGTTTTTCGGGAGGTGAGATTATAAGCGCCCTATCATTTAATAATATATGATTAATATAAAGGAGGGAAACTTTTGAAAAGAACATTTGCGCTGTTTTTGGTATTCATAATGCTCCTGACGCTTGCGGCATGCGGCGGCCGCCAGCCGGGTGATGATGAAAACATTCAATCATCCGGGCAAGAGGCGAACAACCGGGAACCCGAACCCGGAGATGCTTTGTCAGATGAAGGCGATGGTATTGTCTATGCCAGCTATGAGGCTTATGACAACGCCTGGAGTGATTTTAACAGCTATATAATCAATAAAAGCGAAGGGCATGAAATCGTATCGGTCCATCAGAGCACCGTCATGCCGATTGGACTTAAAAATTTCACTTATCTCCTTCCGCTGAGTTTTCTTGGGCAATCCTATGCGATGTCCGGTAAATTTGATCCGGATTTAGAAGCCGGTATGCTGCAGAAAGCATGGTCAAAAGACGTTAAGCTCAGCTATGATGAAAATCAGGGGTACCTGCTGACCGGAACGGATGATGCGGGAAGCGCGCTCGAACTCAAGGTCAGGTATGACAAAAAGTCGGATTCGCTGCGGCTGGAGGCATATAAGGACGGGGCTCTTGAGCTTCTGTTTGAATACTGTAAGACTCCGGACGGATATGCGGCTCAGTACCATTGTCAGGATGTTGTGGGCATGGATAAAACTGATGCGGTATACGGATTGTGTACCTATCGGCTTATCTTTGCCGGGGAAAACGGGTCCTGTTCCAGGTTTGATAATGTAACCTCGGAGCCCGATTCAATATACGGCGGCGGTTTCGACAAGCAGTCCTTTATTGAAGGCGCGACACATTTTTTCACAATAGCCGACGGCGAGTTTGCCGGAAAACTGGGCGGACAGGATTTTTAAAGGGCTACACTGATTATAAAAGTACAATAAAAAAATAAACTACTAAAGGAGAGATTACCGATCATGATAAAAAAATCTATTATCTGGCTTCTTTGCATAGCCCTGCTTATGCCCATGGCGACATTTGCGACGGAGGAGAATCTGCCTGTTTTAGAGAAACCCGCGAGTCTGTCGGTTCGGGATGGCGGAAACAATGATATAATCCTTCGTCTGACTCAACCTGATAGTATAATGGAACTTATCGGGGCCGAAGATGAAATCTGGATACTCTATGAGCTTGATTTTAAGATTAACGACGGGCCATGGAAATTCGACAAATCATGGGACGAAGTTATTGATACCGACGGTGTAATCGGTTACTATGAAAGCACATATGACGCCATGAATGTCGTGGCTTCACTGAACAATATCGGTCATGATGAAAAAAACGCCATAGATGTTCCGATATTCCCCGAAAGTCTCGGTGTTGACGCGTTTGATTTTGAGAATAATACATACTCTTTCCGCTTTCGCTACCTTTGCGAATATGATGCTCAGGACCCCGTAAGCGAGGAGTGGGGATACAAGGTTGTTGCGTCTCCCTATTCCGAGACAGTCGCAATCGGCAAGGGTCAGAGCAGCGCGATTCCCGACAGCTTAGAGTCCCCTCTCAATTTAGCCGGCGAGCTGAAAACCGCGGAGGACGGCCGCCCGTCTTTCCACTTTACATTAGACATACCGCAAAGCGTTGAGGAAGCTAATAAATCGACCCCGGTAGCGACCAAGCTGGATTGGAAAATAGGCGACGGCAGCTGGGCAACCGAGTCAGGAGTAAAGCCTTTTGAAAAAGCCGATAATATGCTTTCGTACGATGTGGACGTCGACCCGATTGACGAAGGCGGTTGGGGCGAAGTTGATATTAAGGAAAACACTTATTATTTCAGAGCGTTTTTCTCTTTTAAGAAATCCGACGGCTCTATTGTCAACTCACCGTTTTCAAATGTGATTGAAATCGGTTCACCGAAATTCTACAGAAACGCCTCGGAATGGGCAAAAACCGAGCTTGAAAGAGCTAATGAGCTTGGTCTGGTTCCCGAAATACTGCAGGGCGCCGATATGACAAAGCCCATAAACCGCGAGGAGTTTGCCGAGCTTTCCGTATTGCTCTACGAAAAGGTTACGGAAACGGAAAGTGAGCCGGTTTCGCCAAACCCCTTTACCGACACGACAAATCCGCAGATATTAAAGGCTTATAGCCTTGGTATTGCCCTGGGAGTATCTCAGACGAACTTTGCGCCCAAAACTCTGATTAACCGTGAGCAATGCGCGACTATGCTGTTCAGAGCGATTAAGGCAATTAACCCCGAGGGTGATTACAGCGTCGCGGATGTTAAGGATTTCCCCGACCAGAAGTACATTTCGAGCTGGGCGGTTGAAGCGACAAAATACATGAGCAAAATGGGTATTATTGTCGGCGACGCGAACGGCAACTTCATGCCTAAGGCAACCACTCCCGCTCAGGAGGCCGTGGGATACGGAATGGCCACGAGAGAGCAGGCAATAGCCCTGTCCGTCAGGACATACGATAAAATCGGGAAATAGTACCGG
>JAAYXM010000204.1 GCA_012515925.1 Clostridiales bacterium | reverse complement strand
TTCTGTAAATACACGGTCGAAGCCTCCTGTGTTTATTTTGTTAATAAGCTCAAAACCCCGCATTCGCTGATAATCTCCTTTTGACACCATGCTTTATTTTTTAAACTCATTAAATTATACACATTATTACCCGCGTTGTCTATAATCCCCTGTTATCACGCAACCGCCGGATGCGTATCGACTATGAAGCATATCAGATAGCAACGTAAAATCGGGGCTCACGCACAAATAATCATTGTTCGTGAGCCCCGGTTTTTTATCCGTCGCGTTAATTCGGTTTATTCCCGCGGGGGCGATGTGGTAACACCGCCCCCGCGGATGACGAGGAATCTCGCCTTATTGAGGAAGAGAAAAGTTTCAGCTTTATGTAATTTGTCCGGCTTTTTGCAGAACACGCTGAAGGATAACCGCGATTTCCGCGCGGGTCGCCTTCCCCTTCGGGTTTATCCTGCCGTTTGCGCCCGTGATAATACCTTCGCTTACGAGCAGCTCTATCGCCTCGCGCGCGTAGCCGGAAATAGTATCCGCGTCGGAGAACCCGTCAAGCACGCCTTCCTTTGCCGCAAGCTCTATCCCCATATTCTTCAGGGCGCGAACGACAATAACCATCATATCCTCGCGGGTAATATCGCCTGTGGGATTAAACTTATTATCTCCTATACCGGTGATGATATCGTTAAATCTCGCGGCGGAAAGCGCGTCCGAGTAATACGCGCCGGCCGGCACGTCCGCGAAGCGTTCGCCCTCGCCGGTCAGACTGAACGCGCGTGTAAGCAGCAGCACAAAGTCCGCGCGCGTAATGTTCTTCCCCGGTGCGAACCTGCCGTCTCCCATGCCCGTAATAATGCCTTTCCCGGCTAAATCGTTAATCGCGTCACGCGCCCAGTCGAAGCCGGCTAAATCATTAAGCACATCTCCTATGTCAGGCACTATAATCGGCGGCGCTATTACAGGTCCGCCCTCGCCGTCGCCGTTGTCTGACGCGCCTTGATTTCCCGTGCCTTCCTTACCGCCCGGACCGCCGTTTTGGTCTTTGGGTTTGCCCGGAGAAACCGTGGCGGGATAGACGTTTACATATGCGTAGCCTACGGTTGAAAGCGCGCCGTCCGATGCCTCAATCGCGATATGGTGTTTTCCGGCTTGACCGGTTTCCGGAATCCAGGTGACTTCGCCCGCCTCGGGGTTATAGCTTACTCCGCGGGGCGCGGACGCTATGCGGTATGTAAGCGGTTTTTCAGAAGGGCTCACGGCTTTCATCGTAAAGCTGAGCTTAGAGTTCGCGTCAACCGACTTATCCTCAATCTCCGGGAACACGGGCGAGGGATCGTAAACAAACTTAAGCGGTATTCTGAATGTCTGACCCTTTTCGATATTGTAAACATATCCCCCGTTTATATCGGCCGCGTTTTTGTATGAGCGGATTACCGAGACGGCTCCCGTGCTCAGAACAAGCTTATTTCCCTCCATCCGGGCGCTTTCAATCTCATACGCTCCGTTTTCTACGCCGTCGTTATCCACATAGATATACTGCCCGGCAAGGCTCTCCAAAATCTCCGGGGTTATTTGCCGGTTCGGCGTAACCGTTATGGAGTTTTCAATCTGCAGCTCACGGGTAAAGTCCGAAACCTTCCCGGTAATTGCGAAAACATTCCCGGTTTCCTCACCGATAATATCACCGTCGTTTACATATCTGTAGACTACATCCTCGCCTTTAACGGTGTACACGCCGACAAACCCTCGGAAGTTGAATAGTCCGTCAATTTCATAGGTCACATTATTGTTAGTCGCGTATACGACATAGTCCACCCGGCCGTTTTTAAACGGAATTTTAACCGCTTTTACGACATCCGTTTTATTCGGGTTTCCGTCAATCTTAACTGCCGGTACGGAGCTCATCTCGGAGGTTAAATATCTGCTGTCCTTATACGGCTCAAAGACGGTCGTAAACAGCGAATCGAGATTTTTTCCGCTACGCCGCGCAAGCACGTATTCAAGATACGGGATAGCGTTTTGGCTTCTTTGAGGGGGATTTCCCTTTGCAATCGCCACCTCGTCGAGCGTAAAATCGTTAAGCTGCGTCATTCGCAGATGTAAGCCCGCGGCAGATGGCAGAACCCGGCGGAAATCCGAAACCTCAAAATCAACAGCAAACTTCCTCGCGGGCAGCGCGGCGCGGCGCACATCGTAAAGCCAGGTTGAACCCACAGGGTATTGCAAATTGTCAACATCCCATGAGTTTATGTCTGTTTTCGGGTCAGGCCCCCAGTTGACTCCCGCACCCGCATATGTTCCGACGAATTTTCCGCTCGCGTCTTTTTGCGGGATAAGTGTAAGCCCTTCATATTCCGCGATATTATCCGACTGAGAGTGGAAGCTAAATAGATGGTCGTCGCCACCGACTACCCGGAAAAAATCCACCCCATAGGAGACTTCGTCCTCAGCCTCAACCATCACAAGTGTCCGGCGGTATGCCGAGGTCTGCGCGTATGCGTCGCTCGCGTCAATATCCATAACCTTGACACGTCCCGAATCATCGAAGTGCGAAGGATATGCTGCAACTCTGCGCCGTATCTGGTTGTTCCCGTCCACCACAACGGTGTTATGGGACATTGTGCTACTAACCCACTGCAACCTGTTAGGATCCGTGCCCGTATCGTTCGGATAGCCGAG
>JAAYXM010000203.1 GCA_012515925.1 Clostridiales bacterium | reverse complement strand
GCTCGAGAATAACGGCTTATATTTTTAAGGAGAATTAGTCAATAATGGGTCTTATCCGGTATACTGCAATCGCATCGGTCAGGGTTTACGAGATTATGCTGTTTCTGCGGGCGCTGCTGTCATGGTTTCCCATGTCCGATAATTACGTTATGTCGTTTTTATATAACATTACCGAACCCTTGCTCGAACCGATACGGAAGCTGCTTCACAAAATACCCGCGCTGCAGAATATTCCGATAGATTTTTCCATTATTGTTTTGTTGCTGCTTCTGGATGTTTTCAGAATGCTGATAATAACACTGTAGAATTTCAAACAAACGGGGGAAAGATATAATGCATACTCCTAACGAGCTGCGCGATATTCAATTTACAAAGGCGGTTTTCGGCGGATATGACACATCGTCCGTCGACGAACTTATGAATTCGATTATTTCTGATTATACCGCGCTTTTTAAGGAAAACACGGTACTTAAGAACAAGCTGAAGCTGCTTGCCGATACCGTCGAAGAGTACCGCAGCGTGGACGAAGCTATGCGTAAGGCGCTGATTACTGCCCAGAACATGGCTAACGAAATGGTTAAGGAAGCCGAGGAAAAGAGCAAGGATATGCTCGAAAAGGCGAGAATCAAGGCAAACGCGCAGCTTGAGAGCCTTACGGCGCGTGTACGGCAGGAGCAAAAGCGGTTGAGGGAAGCCAAAAGAGATACCGCGGGCTTCATAGCCGAGGTTATGAAGATGTTTGAGCGTCAGGGAAGGCTTTTGATTCAGTTAAATGAAAAGCTTAACACCGAAGACGAGGAGCCCGAAGATGAAATCGCGGCTGACGGGCTTATTAACGAGGAGGCCGTAGCGGAAAAAGTAACGGCCGATAACGCCGCCGTTCCCGATACGGCGGAAATGCTTATTAAGCGAATAGAAAAGGAAATTGAGGAGAAATCCGTTACCGAGCTTGGCGGCGATGACAACGAGCACGACATAATCCCCGAACCGCCCGTTAAAAGCGGGAATAAGACTGATATCGACGCGGGGGACACAACGGATTTTATCGATAAAACCACGCGCAGATTTGATTTTTCGGAGCTTAAATTCGGTAAGGATTACGATATAAGCAAAGATTAGTTATCATTTTTAAGGGAGTTATTCATAGATGTCTCAGGATTACAACAGTACAATCAACCTGCCCCGTACCGAATTCAGCATGCGTGCGGGGCTGCCCGCGAGAGAGCCCGAAATGCTTAAAAGCTGGGAAGAGCAGGATGTTTACTCGCAGCTTATGCAGAAAAACAAGGATAAGCCGCTTTATATCCTGCATGACGGACCTCCGTACGCCAACGGCGATATACATTTAGGTCACGCGTTCAACAAGATCCTCAAGGATTTTATTATCCGTTACAGAAATATGTCGGGATACAAAGCCCCGTATGTACCCGGCTGGGATACGCACGGGCTTCCGATAGAAAGCCAGATTATAAAGAAATACGGCGTGGGCTCGCTTAAGGCGAGTCCGGCGGAATTTCGCGAAAAATGCCGCGAATTCGCTTTGAAATATGTTGAAAACCAGAAGCATCAGTTTAAGCGTCTCGGCGTTTTAGGCGAGTGGGATAAACCTTACCTTACGCTTGAACCCGCGTTTGAGGCGCGCCAGATTGAGGTATTCGGCGCAATGGCCAAAAAAGGGCTTATCTACAAAGGACTTAAGCCCGTATACTGGTGCGCGCATGACGAAACCGCGCTCGCCGAGGCCGAGATAGAATATCAGGACGACGAATGCGAATCGATTTATGTTAAATTCAGGGTTGAAAACGATTCCGAAAAGCTCGCGAAATTCGGTAATCTCTCCGATATTTATTTTGTAATATGGACAACAACCACATGGACATTGCCCGGAAACCTCGCGATAGCGCTGAACGCGGGCTTTGAATACTCGCTCGTTCGGGTAAAAAGCGGCGAAATATATATTATCGCGAGCGAGCTTTGCGGCGATGTAATGAAAACCGCCGGCATTCCGGATTATGAGATAATCGGCAAGATGCAGGGCAATGAATTTGAAAACATGACCGCGCGGCACCCGTTTATCGACAGGGAATCCTTAATCATACTCGGCGACCATGTTACGCTCGAGGCGGGTACCGGCTGCGTCCATACCGCGCCCGGACACGGCGCGGAGGACTTCATCGCCTGCCGAGACTACGGTTTGCCCGTAATCGTCCCTGTGGACTCCAAGGGATATATGAACGATTACGCGGGTAAATATGCCGGAATGTACTATGCCGAGGCGAATAATGCGATACTTCGCGACCTTTCGGAGAGCGGCGCTTTGCTCGCGTCTCAAAAAATCGCGCATACGTATCCGCACTGCTGGCGCTGCAAGCACCCGATTGTCTACCGCGCGACGGAGCAGTGGTTCGCGTCAATCGACCCGATTAAGGACGAGGCGGAACGCGAATGCCACAATGTCGAGTGGATTCCCGCGTGGGGCGAGGAGCGTATAATCAGCATGGTGCGCGAGCGCTCCGACTGGTGTATTTCCCGCCAGAGGGTCTGGGGCGTGCCCATACCCATTTTCTACTGCTCGAAATGCGGCGAGCCTCTTATCAACGACGACACAATCAAGGCCGTATCGGATTTGTTCAGAAAGCACGGCTCATCGGTTTGGTACGAGCTTGACGCCTCCGAAATACTGCCCGAAGGCACGAAATGCCCGAAATGCGAAAATACCGGGTTTACCAAGGAAACGGATATTATGGACGTTTGGTTTGACTCGGGCTCCTCACATTTCGCGGTTCTGGAAACGCGCGATAACCTGCGCTGGCCCGCGGATATGTATCTTGAGGGCGGCGACCAGTTCCGAGGGTGGTTCCAGTCCTCGCTTCTCACCTCGGTCGCTACCTGCGGCAAGGCTCCGTACAAGAGCGTTCTTACAAACGGCTGGGTTGTGGACGGCGAGGGCAGAAAAATGTCAAAATCCCTCGGAAACGTCATATCCCCGCAGGACGTGATTAAGGAGTACGGCGCGGATATTTTGAGATTATGGGTTTCATCAGCGGATTACAGGGTGGACATCAGAATATCAAAGGATATATTCAAGCAGCTTTCCGAAATATATCTTAAAGTAAGAAATACCTCACGCTTTATTCTGGGGAATCTCTCGGGCTTTGACCCGAACAGTCAGGTTAAACCCGGGGAAATGCCGGAAATCGACAGATGGGCTTTAAACAGGCTTAACCGTTTAATCGAAAAGGTTTTACGCGCTTACGAGGATTATGAATATCACATCATATATCACGCGATTCATAATTTCTGTGTAATCGATATGTCGAATTTTTATCTTGACGTGATAAAAGACAGGCTTTACTGCGACGATAAGGACGGAATCAGCAGAAAAAGCGCGCAAACGGTTATTTATAAGATACTTGACGCGATGGTCAGAATGCTGTGTCCGATTCTCGCGTATACAAGCGATGAAATCTGGAAAGCCATGCCGCACCATGACGGCGTCAATACGGAGCACGCCATATTAAACGATATGCCGAAGCCGGACCCCGCGTATTACGATTCTGAGCTTGAGCAAAAATGGGACAGAATTCTCGCGCTTCGTGACGACGCTAACCGCGCTTTAGAGTCCGCCCGCGCCGCGCGCGTTATCGGAAAATCCCTTGAGGCAAGCGTTGTCATCTCGGCAAAAGGCGAGGATTTATCGTTCATAAAGAGTATCGGACAGCAGCTGACGGGCATTCTTATCGTCTCAAGCCTTGAGATTACCGATACGGATATCGACGGTATAAGCGGTGAGAATTACCCGGGCGTTAAAATCCGTGTTGCCCAGGCGTCCGGCGTTAAATGCCCGCGGTGCTGGGTTATTACCGAAAACCCGGGCACAAATCCCGCGCATCCGGAGCTTTGCCCGCGCTGCACCGATGTTGTTTCTCGTATAGTATAAGAGTAATTAAGCTTCCCGCGGATTATTCCGCGGGAAGCTTATAAGCAAACAAGAAAATTTATTCGGAAGGTATCATATGCTTGAAATATTAGCCGTATTTGCTATAGTCGCGCTTGACCGGCTGACAAAGATATGGGCCGGCGCGTCCTTAAAGCCAATCGGGAACATCCCGATACTGCGTGATGTGTTCCACCTGACGTACGTCGAGAACACCGGCGCGGCGTTTTCGATTTTAAGGGGTCAGACGCTGTTTCTGACGGTTATTCCGGCTGTTGCCGCGGTTATTATATGTTATTTGCTTATATCAAAAAAAGCCGTTCACCCGCTTTCGAGATGGGCGCTTGTTTTTATCCTCTCCGGCGCCCTCGGAAACCTGATCGACCGCGTGTTTTGGGGATATGTCATTGACTTTTTCGATTTCCGGCTGATAAAATTCGCGATATTCAACGTCGCGGATATATTTATTACGCTCGGAGCGGCAGGGCTGTTTTTGTACGTTCTGTTCATATGCGATGGAAAGGATACCGCCAATGGGAAAGACGGAGATTGTAATACATGAGGATGAAACAGGACGCCTTGACGTAATTCTTTCAAAAAGGCTTAACTTAACCCGAAGCTTCGCTCAGCAGATTATTGATAACGGCAATGTCACGGCCTCCGGCAGGATACTTAAAAAGAACTACCGCCCCGCAGCCGGTGAGTCCGTTTTTGTTGTTGTTCCGGAACCGAAACCCCTTGAGGTTAAGGCTCAGGACATCCCGCTTGATATCGTATATGAGGACGAGCATGTAATAGTTATAAACAAACGTAAGGGGATGGTCGTCCACCCCGCTTGCGGAAACTGGGATGGCACGCTCGTAAACGCGCTTTTAAATCACTGCGGAGACGGGCTTTCGGGCATAAACGGCATGCTTCGCCCGGGTATAGTCCACCGTCTCGACAAGGACACAAGCGGGCTTATGATAGCGGCGAAAACCGACCCGGCGCATAGGATACTTGCCCGGCAGATTAAGGAGAAAAGCATTCACCGCGAGTATCACGCGGTTGTCATAGGCAACCTCGGGCAGGATAGCGACGTCATTGACGCGCCTATCG
>JAAYXM010000202.1 GCA_012515925.1 Clostridiales bacterium | reverse complement strand
TAATCGCAAGCGATTATTATACCTTTATTTGATTTAAGTCATCCGGCTCGCCGGGACGGCAACCGCCGGATATGACAAATTATTTCATAACCGATTAAGCAAGATATTTGCGTATCTTTTGACATACGGGAGGAATTAATCCAATGGGTTTGTTAAATACTCTGTTTAAATCCCGAAGCGAGCGTGAGATAAAGAAAATCATGCCGCTGGTTTCGGAAATAGAGGCTCTTGAGGAAACTTACCGCGCGATGTCCGACTCCGAGCTTCGCGGAAAAACGGCGGAGTTCAAAGCGCGTCTTAACAACAACGAGACCTTAGAGAATATCATGCCGGAAGCTTTTGCCGCGGTGCGCGAGGCCGCCGACCGTGTTCTGGGGCTTCGGCCGTTTCATGTCCAGCTTATCGGCGGGGTAATCCTGCACCAGGGCAGGATAGCCGAGATGAAGACGGGCGAGGGCAAAACCCTTGTCGCGACGCTGCCCTCGTATGTAAACGCATTGACCGGCAAGGGCGTTCATATAATCACCGTCAACGACTACCTCGCAAAATATCAGGGCGAGCTTATGGGCAGAATCCACCGTTTTTTAGGCCTCACCGTCGGCGTAATTGTCCACGATATGACAAGCGAGGAGCGCCGCGCCGCGTATAACTGCGACATTACATACGGGACGAACAACGAGTTCGGCTTCGATTATCTGCGCGACAACATGGCGATATACAAAGAGGATATGGTACAGCGCGAGCACGCGTACGCGATTGTCGACGAAATCGACTCGATACTCATTGACGAGGCGCGCACACCGCTTATCATTTCCGGACAGGGCGAAAAGCCGACGCTTATATACCAGCAGGTCGATAAGTTCGCCGCGGGGCTTAAGTGCTTAAAGGTCGCCTCCTTGGACGAAAAGGAGGAGCACGACGATGTTGAAGCGGATTATATAGTCGACGAAAAGGCCCGCAGCGCGACGCTGACTCCCTCGGGCATCGCCAAAGCCGAGGCGTTTTTCCAGATTGAAAACCTGTCCGACCCGGATAACGCCGCGCTGCATCACCATATAAACCAGGCAATCCGCGCACGCGGGATTATGCAGCGCGATGTGGATTACGTGGTTCGGGAAGGGCAGATAATCATTGTTGACGAGTTCACCGGACGTCTGATGTTCGGCAGACGCTATTCCGAGGGGCTGCACCAGGCCATTGAGGCCAAGGAGCGCGTCAGTATCCAGCGCGAAAGCAAAACCCTCGCGACGATTACGTTCCAGAATTATTTCAGGCTGTATTCGAAACTTTCGGGTATGACGGGTACCGCTTTAACCGAGGAAGAGGAATTTAAGCATATATATAACCTCGACGTTGTGGAAATTCCGACGAACAAGCCAATGATACGGACCGACCACCCGGACGTGGTATACAAAACCGAGGCGGGGAAATTCAGAGCGGTCGTCAGGCAAATCGAGGAATGTCAGGAGCGCGGCCAGCCCGTGCTCGTGGGTACCGTTTCGATAGAAAAAAGTGAGATTTTATCGGACATGCTGCGCCGCCGCGGCGTCAAGCATGTCGTGCTTAACGCCAAGCACCACGAAAAGGAAGCCGAGATTGTCGCGCAGGCGGGCAAGCTCGGGGCGGTCACAATAGCGACCAACATGGCCGGGCGCGGTACGGATATCATGCTCGGCGGCAACGCGGATTTCATGGCTAAAAGCGAGCTGCGCCGCCAGGGCATGCCGGAGGATCTGATTATTGACGCCGGGGGCACTTCACCGACGGATAATCCGGAAATCCTCGAGGCGCGGGATAAGTATCAGGAGCTTTACCGGGAATTCAGAAAGCTTACGGACGCCGAGTCCGTCAAGGTTTGCGAAGCCGGCGGCCTGTTTGTTATCGGCACCGAACGGCATGAGGCGCGGCGTATAGACAACCAGCTGCGCGGCCGTTCCGGACGTCAGGGTGACCCGGGTGAAAGCCGGTTCTACCTGTCGCTTGAGGACGATGTGATGCGTCTGTTCGGCTCGGAGCGGATTATGGGCATGATGAACGCGCTGGGGCTTGACGAGGACACGCCGATTGAGCAGAAGGTCTTGACCAACGCCATAGAATCCGCGCAAAAGCGCGTTGAGTCGCGCAACTTCGCAATCCGTAAAAACGTGCTGCAGTTTGACGACGTAATGAACAAGCAGCGCGAAATAATCTACGGCCAGCGCAAAACCGTGTTAAACGGCGAAGACATTGAAAACTCCATTAAAAAAATGATAGAGGTCACGATTACACAGGCCGTGGATTTTGTGATGGGCGAGGAGCAGTATGTCCAGACATGGCACCTTGAGCAGATTCGCAGTCGGTTTGCGGGGCTGTTTTTGTCCAAAAACGATTTAAATATGGACACCGGCGAGCTCAACGAGAAAAACTACGACAAGACGGATTTAATCGGGGATTTAACAAGCCGCGCCGAAGCTGTGTACGCAAAACGCGAGCAGGAGTTCGGAGATCCCGTAATGCGCGAGCTTGAAAGGGTTGTGCTCCTTAAAACCGTCGACGAGCACTGGATGGACCATATCGACGCGATGCACGAGCTGCGTCAGGGCATCGGGCTTCGCGCCTACGGCCAGCAAGACCCGATACTAGAGTATAAGCGCGAGGGTCACGAGATGTTTGAGGAAATGATAAACTCAATCCGAGAGACCACCGTACAGCTTGTTTTCACCGCGCGCATACGCGGCGAGGGCGCGCCTCAGCGTGAACGCGTCGCGAAGGTTACGGGCGAAAGCGCCGGAGACGAGACGCTTAGAAAGGAACCTGTCAGGAAGGACAAAAAACCCGGGCGGAACGACCCCTGCCCTTGCGGCAGCGGCAAGAAATACAAAAAATGCTGCGGTATCAATGAATAACGGAGGATAACGGGGATGAAAAGATTAGCTGCGCTTGCAATAACCTTAACAATAATAGCCGCGAACATGCCGCTTTCAAAAGCGGACTGGACATGGGCGAAAATCATAGATTCGGTCGAGACACAGGTTGCTCCGGAAGCCACATACAGTAAATTCGACGCCGAAAACGGCGCGGGGCGGCAAAGCGTCAACGCGCTGGAGTTTAACCCATTAAACGAGTATACGCGGCTTCGTGCGGGTAAAACCTACGGTAAGGTATACGGCGTCCAGACCGTGAGCGCGATCGCGAATTCCATGGAAAAAACCTTTCCGGGTCAGGTGGTTGCCGCGGTAAACGGCGATTATTTCGATCTGGGCTACGGCGCGCCGTTCGGCGTTTATGTGGACGAAGGCGAGATTCTCAGCTCGCCGCCGAATTACTACTGCGCGTTCGGCATTAAAAACGACGGTACGCCCTTTATCATAAAGCACGGCGCGATACTTGACCGGGCGGTGTATATCAATGACAAGCCCTATACGCTGACCGGAATCAACAACCGCCACAAGGATTTAAACTCCTTTATCGCGTATCTCGAGTCCTATGCCGAAACCACGAAAACGGGAAGCGACACATACGAGGTCGTATGCGATATACTTTCGGGCGAGCCGCGCCACGGCGAAACATTAGTGCTCAGGGTAGCCGATTTGCGAGACGGAATCGGAAACACGCCCATCAGCGCGGGCCGGCTTGTGCTGTCCGCGAAGGGCTCGTACATAGATACGCTTAAAACTCTTGTAATCGGACAGGAAATCAAGCTGTGGCTTAAATTCAACGATTTCTGGTCCGACGTGAGGTTCGCGGTCGGCGGAAACAGCGTTATACTGAAGGACAGGGAAATATACGATGTTCCCGATACAAGCAAACAGCCGAGGACTGTTGTCGGCATAAAGGCCGACGGCAATGTGGTTTTCGCCACAATCGACGGGCGCCAAAGCGGGGTCTCCGAGGGTGTGTCAATGCGGCAGGCGGCGGAAATGCTTCGCGATATGGGCTGCGTTGACGCCTTGAATTTAGACGGCGGCGGGTCCACGGCGTTTGTTCTTCGCCCGCCCGGAGAAACATCAAGAAAGCTTGTGAACATCCCCTCCGGCGGCACCGAGCGTCAGGTCGCGAACGCGCTTGTGCTGTTAAACACCGCCGAGGCGGAATATGCTGACCGGCTTATTGTAAACCCTTACGGCAGGAAGGTATTGACGGGTGGCAGGTATACATATAAGGTTACCGGCGCGGTTGACGAAAACTTTCAGCCCGTACCGCTTGAAACCGGCAGCTTTTACTGGACATGCGACACGGATTTGGCCGAAATCACGCAGGAGGGTGTCCTGACACCGCGTACGCCCGGATTTGTGACGGTCACGGCAGACGACGGGTACATATACGGCAGCACTGTTACGGAAATCGTGTCCGACATTACCGGGATAAAATCGAGCGTTGACTCCCTCTCTGTTTTGCCCGGCGCGATTGTCGATATCCCCGTTACCGCGTATCGCGGCAAACAGAAGATAGAAAGCACGCCCGAGGCGTTCGACTGGGCGGTTACAAACGACGCGGGAAGCTTCATAGAGCCCGGGAAATTCAAAGCCGCCGATGCTGCAATAAACGGCGAGATTATCGTATCGTTTAACGATATTTCGCTTGCGATTCCGATTGAAACTTATAAAGAGCCCGCCTTAATCACCGATTTCGAAACCGATTCGGTAAGCTTTACCGGCGTGGGCGTGGCCTCGAAAATGCCCCCTGCATGGAAATTCGAAACCGACAGGGATTATATAATGTTCGGGAACCGGACGCTTAAGATGTATTATAATTTTCTGAACACGCAGACGGATGTGGGCTCATATCTTATGGTAAACAACGAAAATCCGCTTATGCTGAACGAATACCCGAAAAAGCTCGGCATGTGGGTCTACGGCGACGGAAGCGGCGTGCACCTGCGCTCCATTCTCGAGGACATCGACAAAAAACAGGCGACAGTTGTCTACACCGATATAAACGGCATAAACTGGAAGGGATGGAAGTATGTCGAGGCCGCGGTCCCGGCGTATCTCAGACTGCCGATATTTGTTAAGGTCCCGGTATATCTCGCCTCAAACGGCGATAACCGCACTCACGGCAGCCTTTATTTCGATAACCTGCGCGCCGTGTTCTCAAAGGTATCGGGCGAAGACTACGAGGCACCTGCGCTCGTCAAGGCATGGCCGGATTCCGGGATGATTATCTCGACGAGGCTGCCCGCAATCGGTGTTATCCTTACGGACAACTCGAAAACGAGTAATGACGCTGGTATTGACCCCGCGAGCATCGAGCTTATAGTAAACGGGTATACCTGCAAGGACGCCGTGTATAACCCCAAAACCGGAAAAATCTCCTATCAGGTAAAGAATAAGCTCAAAAACGGCTGGCATTCGCTGAAGGTCAGGGCCCGCGACAGGTTCGGGAACCCGTTTGTCCGCGAGTGGTATTTTATAGTCAGAGTATAGGCGGGGTTTTAAATGCATCATCGTATAGAAAAGGTACGGGAATACATCGAGAAAAACTCCCTTGACTGCGTCGTTGTCTCGTCATATGAGAATTACCGGTATTTTTCGGGGTTTAACGGCAGCAACTGCCGGCTCGTGATATCACCGTCCGAATGCTTTCTGATAACGGACGGTCGGTACGAAACCCAGGCCGAAGTGCAGACACGCGGATTTGAAATACTGATACAGGAGCGCGCGGGAAGCGAGCTTCTGACAGAGGTACTGAAAAAACACGGCTTTAGCCGCGTCGGGTACGAGTCCAAGGCGCTTTCCGATTATGAGGCGACAACGCTTAAGCGTGACGCGCCGCGGATTGACTGGACTCCGCTTGCAGGCTTTGCCGAAGATATCAGAATAGTCAAGGACAAGGAAGAAATAGAGAATATACGCCGCGCCGCGGAAATCGCGGATAAGGCGTTTAATGAGCTTTTGCCCGTGCTTCGCCCCGGTATTACCGAGCGCAAGGTCGCGGCGGAGCTCGAATACCGGCTCTCTATGTCCGGCAGCGAAAAACCCGCGTTTGAAACAATTGTCGCCTCCGGCGAGCGCGGCGCGCTGCCACACGGCTTACCGAGCGACAAAAAGCTTTGTGAAAACGAAATGGTGACGCTTGATTTCGGCGCCTGTTACAACGGGTATATGTCCGACATCACGCGCACCGTCTGGCTGGGCAGCCCTCCCGAAAAGCTTATAGATGTCTGGAATGCCGTATACGAGGCGCAACGCGAGTCAAAGGCCGCGGTGCGCGCGGGGTTGAGCTGCCGCGAGCTTGACGCGGTGCATCGCGCGGTTTTCGAAAAGCACGGGCTTTCCGGGTATATAAGGCACAGCCTAGGGCACGGCGTCGGGCTCGCAATACACGAGGAGCCGCGCATATCGCGAAACTCCGATGTCACGCTTCGCGAGAACATGGTTATAACAATAGAGCCCGGGCTTTACCTGCCAGGACTCGGCGGCGTCCGTACGGAGGATATGGTTCTGGTGACGGAAAACGGATACAGGCAGTTGACACAGAGCGGGCATTTGATTAAAATCTGACTATAAAACCAAACCGAATTATTAAGGGGTGGGTATTCTGTTTAAGACAATACGCGAGGATATAAAAGCCATACGCGACCGCGACCCCGCCGCGCGGAGCGCCTTTGAGGTGTTCCTGTTGTACTCGGGCTTTCACGCGCTGGTTACCCATAGAATCGCGCATTTTTTTCATAAAAAAAGGCTGTTCTTTCTGGCGCGGTTTATTTCGCAGTTTAACAGGTTCATGACGGGTGTCGAGATACACCCGGGCGCCCATATCGGGAAGGGTCTTTTTATCGACCACGGCGCGGGCGTTGTTATAGGCGAAACCACCGTAATCGGCGATAACTGTACTATCTACCAGGGCGTGACCCTGGGCGGGACGGGCAAGGAAACCGGAAAACGCCACCCGACAATCGGCAGCAATGTCATGATCGGCGCGGGAGCTAAGGTTTTGGGCCCGTTCACCGTCGGCGACAACTCGAAAATCGCGGCAAACGCGGTGGTGTTAAACGAAATCCCGCCGAATTCGACCGCGGTGGGCGTTCCCGCAAGGGTAGTAAAGCGTGACGGAAAGCGCGAGTGCGATTTAGACCAGGTGCATATCCCCGACCCGATCGCGCAGGAAATATGCGCTTTGAAGGTGCAGCTTAAGAGACTCGAGGAGCAGATTAATTCAACGACAGGCAGGGACGCAAACCCGTAATGAGTTATGCGTCCCCGCTTTTTTATGTTTTTTCTCTCCCCCGCGGGGGAGAGAAAAAAGGCACAGACCTTGCGTCTTGAAGCTTTTTATGGGGTTTTCTCTCCCCCGTGTAAAAACAGCATATCGAGGGACTTAAACTCGTATCCCGCTTTTTTCCACCTTGTCAGAAGTTCGTCGAGTATTTCGGCGTTCGTACTCGAGGTGCTGTGCAGCAGCACCACGGCGCCCGGGTGTATTCTCGGAATCAGCTTATTAAACGCCTCTTCCTTAGACGGCTGCCTGTCGGTATACCAATCCGCGTACGCGAGGCTCCAGAAAACCGTCTTATATCCCAACTCCTTTGCGTGCCTTAAATTCGCCTCGTTGAATTTGCCCTGAGGCGGGCGGTAATACTTCGGCATATCCGCACCGGTTATTTTCCTATAGCTTTCCTCAAGCAGCCGAAGCTCCTTTTTGAAACTGTCAAAGTCACGGATTTTCGACATGTCCGGATGATGGTATGTATGGTTGCCTACTATATGCCCCTCATCCGCCATGCGTTTTACAAGCTCCGGATTTTTGTCGATATAATGCCCTACGAGGAAAAACGCGGCTTTTACGTCATGCTTTTTCAATACGTCGAGTATGCCGGGCGTATAACCGTTTTCATATCCCGCGTCAAACGTCAGGTAGATTACCTTGCCTTTATCATCGCCCACATAAGCCGCGTCAAACTCTTTCAGATACCCGGAGGAAGCGTTGCCCATCGGCTTTTTCCCAAGCTCCGTAAAGTTTAAGCCCCAATCCGTGATTTCGGGTTTTGAAACCTGCGCCGCCTGCTGCTCGTTAAAATACGGGAGCATGCAGAAAACCAGCAAACAGCCGAGCAGTATGAACAGCGTATTCCGATTGAGCCTTACCACCAATAATACCACCACCATATAATTTATATTTAATTTATATGGCTTCAGGCATTATGTTATGTTAACAGAATAGTAACATTTATATTGAGCGTTCGTAATATACTTAATATGTTATATGTGGGACGCGGGGGGAAATACATGCAGAAAAAATTATTGATAATGTGTTTTTTTGTGTCGGTCTGTCTCCTGACCGCGTGTTACCCGCGCGGTCAGGTAAACGAAAGTATCGCGTATTGTCTCGAAAAGAGCGATTCCGAGATAACAAAGCAAAAAGGTGACGGCACCGCCCAGACCTACCTGCGTGACGGGAATACATACGTGATATCGCGGTGCTATAACGAGGAAATATTCGGCCTGCCC
The DNA here is from genome assembly GCA_012515925.1 of Clostridiales bacterium. Lineage (GTDB taxonomy): Bacteria > Bacillota > Clostridia > Oscillospirales > JAAYXM01 > JAAYXM01. Next base: position 14,686 of record JAAYXM010000202.1, on the reverse strand, counting down.
TGTAAAACCGAATATATTTACTCGGATGACCAGAAGGTTTCACAGGTGGTTACCGAGTTTATCGAGACCAACCGGGATGTTATAATGTCCGCCGCGGTCAACGTGTTGGGAGAGCCCTCCGAATTGCAGCCCGAAACCGCGGAAACACAGTTTAAAGCGGTCTGGCAGAAGGATTCGTTCTCATACACGCTTATCCAACAGCCCGCCACACCGATTTATATGATAATTCTAAGGCAATAATAAACGACCGCCGAAGCGGTCGTTTTAAAAAGGGGCTGTAGCAAAACAAAAATTTGCTGCAGCCCCTTTATCCATCATAAACGGCTGGCGGCGATTTTCAGATAGAAGTTTTTTGCCTGACAAGCCGCAGCCCTTTTACAGTTTTGACGATATCGCCGGCGAATATAAGCTACATAGGTACTCTTTTAAAAAACTACATGCGTTCGGGAACGTCCGTCGCGAGTATATCCAGCAAAAGCGAAATTGTCTTTGACACAAGCTCAAGCAGCGACAGCCAGGACGCGCGGCGTTTTTCGTCGGGGTTTGTTATGATTTTATTCTCAAAATAAAAGCGGTTGAACAGCCCGGCTATGTCGAACAGGATTTCGCAGATGATATTGGGCGCCTTTTCCTCGAACGCGCGCAGCAGCATGTCGCCGACGCCCAGAAGCCGGATTATAAGCGCTCGCTCGACTTCGTTTTCCGGCGGCAGTATTTCGCCGGACTCGGCGCCGGTTTCTGCGGCTTTTCGAAGTACGGATTTTATTCTGACCACCGTGTATTGCAGGTACGGGCCGGTCTTGCCCTCCGAGGACAGAAACCTGTCAATATCGAACACATAATCCTTGGTCCTGTGATTTATCAGATCACCGAACTTAAGCGCGGCAATGCCGACCTGCTCGATAACACGCTCTCGCTCGTCTTCGGGCAAATCCGCCGCGGTTTCGGACTCAGCAGTCTTGCGGCGCGCGGCCTCGGTAACGGTCTCAATCAGGTCGGATAGGCGCATAACGCCGCCCTCGCGGGTCTTGTAGGGCTTTCCGTCCTTGCCGTTCATCGTCCCGAAGCCCGTATGATACAGCCCGACGCCGTCATCCACGAGCCCTGCGCGTCTCGCGGCCCTGAACACCTGCTTGAAGTGCATCGCCTGGCGGTTGTCCACGACGTACCACATCTCGTCCGGGTTAAAGTCACGGACACGCTGAAGTATCGTCGCGAGGTCTGTCGTCGCATAGAGCTGCGAACCGTCGGACTTGCTTATGATTACGGGCGGCACCGGCTCCTCGTCCTCCGGCAGCGCAACGTCAACCACAAGCGCGCCGTCGCTCAGATACGCGATTTTTTTATCCTCGAGGATTTTAAGCAGTTCGGGCACGTATTTGTCCGCGTCGCTCTCGCCCAGCCATTTATCAAACTCCACATTCAGCTTTTTGTAGCTTTTCTTTAAATCGTTTATGGATACCGAGAGAAAATGCCTCCACAGCGCGACATAGCCGCGCCGTCCGTTTTGAAGCTCGTTTGTGGCCTTCTGCGCGGCGCGTCTGAACTCCTCGTCGTTCTTCGCCCGCAGACTCGCCTCCGGATACAGGCTGTTTAAATCCTCCAGCGTGACCGGCGGCTCCTCCGGGTATTCGTCGGTATGGTTTTCATCAAAGTAAACAAGCCCGGGCTGTTTCAGCCGAAGCTCCTCGATAATAAGGCCCATCTGCAGGCCCCAGTCGCCCAGATGCACGTCGCCGATAACAATATGCCCTAAAAACCTCGCGAGTCTTTTGAGCGCCTCGCCGATTATCGCGGTTCGAAGATGCCCGATATGCAAAGGCTTCGCGACGTTCGGGCCGCCGTAATCTATAACGATTGTCTTCGGCTTTTCCGCCTTCGGAAGCAGGAGTCTTTCGTCGTTTAGCATTTCGAACGCTTTTTCGGCCAAAAAGCTATCGTCGAGTATTATGTTTATAAACCCGGGCGGGACCGCATTAATCGACCCGAATATCGGGTTGTCTCTAAGCTTATCCGTAACCTCCGCGGCTATCTGCATCGGGCTTTTCCGATACAGCTTTGCGGCGGACAACGCGCCGTTGCACTGGAACTGGCATAAATCCTCGCGGTCCGAACGCGTTACATGCCCGAGCTCCGGCGCGTACCCGCATTTTTCGAACGCGTCCGATACAACCCGCGTTAAAAACTGTCTGACTGTCGGCATTAAACATTTTCTCCTTGTTCTGCTTTAGTATGCGATACCCCAGTAAACCATATGCTTTGCGGGCTTTCCGCAAATCGCGCAGGTATCCGAGATTTTCTCCTGCTCAAACGGGATACAGCGAGATGTAAGGCTTATTTTTTCCTTGACCTCAAGCTCGCAGGCGGATTCTCCGCACCACATCGCCTTTATAAACCCGCTTTTGTTATTAATGATTTCCGCCATTTCATCAACGGTTTTCGCGGTAAACGTGCGCGCCTTGCGGTTTAGAAGCGCCTTGTCAAACAGCAGCTTGTGCGAATCCGCCATAGCTTTGTTTACCTCGTCGAGTATCGCGCCGTAAGGCACAAACCGCTTTTCGCGGTTTACGCGAAGCACCAGCACGCAGCTTCCCTGCTCCAAATCCTTCGGCCCGATTTCGATACGTACCGGAACGCCCTTCATTTCATATTCCGCGAACTTCCAGCCCGGCGAATTGTCCGACGTATCAATCTTAACCCGAATACCCGCGTCCTTAAGCGTGTTATAAAGCTCTTCCGCCTTCTCGCGCACGCCCGGTTTATGCATAGCGACGGGAACAACCACGACCTGCGCCGGCGCGATATACGGCGGCAGAACAAGGCCGCTGTCGTCGCCGTGAGTCATGATAATCCCGCCGATTATCCTTGTGGACATGCCCCATGAGGTCTGATACGGGTTTTTCAGTTTGTTGTCCTTATCGGTAAACTCGATTCCGAACGCCTTCGCGAACCCGTCGCCGAAATAATGCGACGTCCCGCTCTGGAGCGCCTTCCCGTCGTGCATCATCGCCTCTATCGCGTATGTTGAAACGGCGCCCGCGAATTTCTCGTTCTCCGTCTTCTGCCCCTTGACAACGGGCATGGCGAGCACGTTCTCGCAGAAGTCCGCGTACACGTCGAGCATTTTTAGCGTTTCCTCCATGGCCTCATCACTCGTGGCGTGAATCGTGTGACCCTCCTGCCACAGGAATTCGCGGTGCCTCAAAAACGGGCGCGTGGTTTTCTCCCAGCGCACGACGCTGACCCATTGGTTATACAGCTTCGGCAAATCGCGCCATGAATGAATTATGTTCGCGTAATGCTCGCAGAACAGCGTTTCCGAGGTCGGGCGCACGCAAAGCCGCTCAGTGAGCTTTTCGGAGCCGCCGTGTGTCACCCATGCCACTTCGGGCGCAAAGCCCTCAACATGGTCCTTTTCCTTTTCGAGCAGGGATTCGGGTATAAACAGCGGCATGCACACGTTTTCATGCCCGGTTTCCTTAAACTTCTTGTCAAGGACCTCCCGTATATTCTCCCAGAGAGCAAACCCGTACGGCCGCAGAATTAAACAGCCGCGAACGCTCGAGTAATCTATAAGCTCGGCTTTTATCACCACATCGGTATACCATTTCGCGAAATCCGTTTCCATCGAAGTTATTTCGGAAACAAGTTTTTTATCCTTTTCCATAAATCAAACCCTTTTCTCCGGCAACGTCTGTAAGAATTTCGTCTTTTGCCGGCAAGACGATGTTTTAACCGTTAATGAACCGCGCCATCAGCTCATGCCCGCGCGGCATATATACCTTTGTATCCGCGGCGTTTTTTTCGTTATATGAAAGCCGGCTTTTGGTTTTCCCGTTTTTTTCGTATATCGCGTAGGGAACCGGGTCCGGCGTGTGGGTGCGTTTTTCCAGCGGAGTCGCGTGGTCGGGCATAAGCAGTATTCTGTAATCCTCGTTTAAGGATTCAAGCTTATCCATAACCGGCGCGAGAATCTCGTTATCTATCTTCTCTATGGATTTTACCTTAAGCGCGGCGTCCCCGTCATGCCCGCACTCGTCCGGCGCCTCAACATGGATAAAGATAAACCTCTCTCCGCCGTCAAGCGCGTCAATCGCCGCCGCGGCCTTGCCCGCATAGTTTGTGTGGAAATCGCCGGTCGCGCCGGTGACCTCAATCGATTTAAGCCCGAGCCCCGCCGCAAGCCCTTTGATAAGCGGAACCGCGGTTATAACCGAGCCGTTCAACTTATATTTATCGTAAAAGTGCTTAAGCTTCGGTTTCACGCCCTCGCCCCAGAGCCAGATGCAGTTCGCGGGCTTTAAGCCGCGCTTCTTCCGCTCAAGGTTAACCGGGTGCCCGGATAAGATCTCAAAGCTTCTCTTCATGAGCTTCAAGACCTCGCCGGGATATCCGCCGCCGTCCGGCAGATAGTCCCCGATGCGCCTGCCCAGTATATCGTGGGGCGGTATCATCGTATAGTCGTATTTAATGTTTTCCCATACCATGATATGCCTGTAGCTTACGCCGCGGAAAAACCCGCGCCCGTCGCGCCCGAGCTCGTGTTCAACCGCGTCGAGCAGCTTAAAGGCCTCCTCGTTTGGTATCTTGTCCGAGCTGTGGTCAAGCATTATGTTGTCGTCGAAAACGGGCTCGCCCGACAGGCTGACAAGGTTGCATCTGAAGACGGTATCATTATCTTTAAGCGGAATGCCGATACCCAGCGCCTCAATCGGGGAACGCCCCGTATAATACAGCTTCGGGTCGTAGCCCAATACCGAGAGATTCGCGATATCGCTGCCGGTCGGCATGTCCGGATACAGCGTTGACACAAGCCCCAGCTCGCCGTTTTGGCTTAGAAAATCCATCGACGGCTTATATGCCGCCTCAAGCGGCGTTTTTCCGCCAAGCTCCGGTACGGCGTAATCCGCCATGCCGTCGCCCAGCATAACTACGTATCTCATAAAAATCCTCCGAATACCGCTTTTTTATACTTTAAACAGTATATCATAAACGAATTTTCGCCGCAAGGAAAAAAGAGCAGGTTGTTATACAATGAAAGTTATAAAATTAATTGTCCAATTAAAACATGCAGGTTGCGAAACGGCAGGTCGTTTCGCGACTTGCCAAATCGGACTTTACATATATCCACACATGTGCTATTATATAAAAAACAAATCGAGAGGTTAAACTATGAAAGGCATTACGGCAAAAAACACATATTATTCGTTTTATTACCGCAGCTTTCCCGGCTGTGTCAATATCCGTTTTGCCGCAAAACGCTTTTCATAAACCTCAAAGGGTTTATATATCCGGATTGTAAAGCTTCGCGGTAAAACGTGAAGCTTTAATTTGTTCAGACGGAGGTTTAGCAGTATGGTAGTATTATTAAAGAAAAACGCTGACGCGAATCAAGCTGAAAAGCTTAAAGCGTGGCTTAAAAGCCAGGGGCTCGACATACACGTATCCGAGGGTAAGCACCAGACGATACTGGGGCTTGTGGGCGACACCTCACAGGTGGATATAGACCTAATCCGCGCGCTCGATATCGTCGAGGACGTAAAGCGGATACAGGAGCCGTTTAAAAACGCGAACCGGAAATTCCACGCCGAGGACACCGTAATTGACATATCCGGCGTTAAAATCGGCGGCGGAAGCTTTAATATTATAGCCGGCCCGTGCTCGGTGGAGTCGGAGGAGCAGGTCTGCGCCATCGCCGAAAAGGTTAAGGAATACGGCGCGACAATGTTTCGCGGCGGAGCGTTCAAGCCCCGCACCTCGCCTTATTCGTTCCAGGGGCTCGGCGCGGAGGGCATCCGCTATCTTATGAAGGCAAAGAAGCTCACGGGCATGCCCGTTGTCTCCGAAATCATGGATTTGTCGCAGCTTCCGCTGTTTGACGAAATCGACGTAATCCAGGTGGGCGCGCGGAACATGCAGAACTTCACGATGCTTAAGGAGCTGGGTAAGACAAGAAAGCCGATACTGCTTAAGCGCGGACTGTCCGCGACGCTTGAGGAGCTTTTGATGAGCGCGGAGTATATCATGTCCAGCGGGAACGAAAAGGTCATACTGTGCGAGCGCGGTATCAGGACCTTTGAGACATATACGCGCAACACGCTCGACATAACCGCGATACCCGTTTTAAAGTCGCTTTCGCATCTTCCGGTCGTGGCCGACCCGAGCCACGCGACGGGCATTGCGAGGCTTGTCCGCCCAACCGCGCTTGCCGCCGCGGCCGCGGGCGCGGACGGTCTTTTAATCGAGGTGCACAACAACCCGGAAGGCGCGCTGTGTGACGGGCCCCAGTCGCTGACGCCCGGGGCGTTTAAGCAGCTCGCGGAAAGCGTGTTTAAAATCCTGCCGTACTCCGAAAAATTCAGGTAGAAACGGATGGTTTAAATGAACGTAGGTATAACAGGGCTCGGGCTTATCGGCGGATCGGTCGCCAGGGCGATTTCCCGAAACACCGAACACAGGGTTTTCGGTTTCGACATTTCCGAGCAGGTTTTATTGAAAGCCAGGCTTGTGGACGCAATCCATGACACGCTCGACGACGAAAAACTCAAAACATGTGATTTGGTTATAGTTGCGCTGTATCCCAGGGATACCGTCGAATACATTCGTAAAAACGCGGGCTTGTTTAAAAAAGGCGCGGTTGTCATGGACTGCGGCGGCATAAAAAGGCTTGTGGCGAATCGGGTTTTTGAAATCGCCGAAGAACACGGGTTTGTCTTTTTGGGCGCGCACCCTATGGCGGGGCTTGAATTCTCGGGCTTTGAACATTCTACGCGGAGCCTGTTTAAAAACGCGTCGATGATACTTACGCCGATGCCGAAAACGGATATAGAAACTCTGAACACGGTAAAAAAGCTGTGTCTTAGTATCGGCTTTACGGATATCCGCGTAACGACGCCCGAGGAACACGACAGGCTTATCGCGTTTACGTCCCAGCTCGCGCACGTGGTGTCAAGCGCGTATATAAAAAGCCCGCGCGCGGCGCGCCACCGCGGCTTTTCCGCCGGAAGCTACAGGGATATGACCCGCGTCGCGCTGTTAAACGAAAAAATGTGGGCCGAGCTTTTTATCGAAAACCGCGATAACCTTTTAAACGAAATAGATGTTTTAATCGGGCATTTGCGGGAATACCGCGACGCCTTAGCCGAACGCGACGAGGAAAAGCTTACGGAGCTTTTAAGGCAGGGACGCGAGCGAAAGGCGAAAATTGACAATACACCGGAGTAAATAATATGAATGAAAGAATAAAAGAAAATAAAATGGGCACGGCCCCGATGCTGCCGCTGATACTCTCAATGTCAATCCCGAGCATGTTCTCGATGATAATACAGGCATTGTATAATATAGTGGACAGCATTTACCTGTCCCGGTACGACGAGACCGCGCTTACGGCGCTGTCTCTTGCGCTGCCCGTTCAAATGCTTATAATATCAATAGCCGTCGGCACCGGAATAGGCATAAACTCCCTCATATCCCGCAGGCTCGGCGAAAAGAACTTTGAGCAGGCAAACAGCGCGGCGACACACGCGATATTCTTAGGAATCCTGTCCTGGCTTGTAACCGCGGTTCTCGCGCTTATCTTCCTCAACGCCTATTTCAGTATTTTTACCGAAAACCCGAAGCTGCTCGGCATGAGCCGGGAATATACTTATATCGTGACGCTTTTTTCGATCGGAATATTCCTGCAAGTGAATATAGAAAAAACACTGCAGGCTACCGGCAACATGCTGTACCCGATGTATTTTCAGCTTACCGGCGCCATATCGAATATAATATTAGACCCGTTTTTCATATTCGGCATAGGACCTTTCCCGAAGCTCGGCGTTTCGGGCGCCGCGATCGCAACGGTTATCGGCCAGATAATCGCTCTGCTGTTTGCCGTATATGTGCTGCTTTTTAAAAACCATGAGGTTAAAATAGACTTGAAGCGCTTCAAGCCGGATTTACAGATAATCCGCAGTATTTACGCGGTAGGCTTCCCCTCGATTTTAATGCAGTCGATAGGCTCTGTTATGATAACGTGCTTTAACAGGATACTGGTCGGGTTCTCCGAGACCGCGGTTGCGGTCTTAGGCATCTACTTCAGGCTGCAGTCGTTTATATTCATGCCGGTATTCGGCTTAACCCACGGCGTTATGCCGGTCATCGGCTACAGCTACGGCGCTCGCAACAGGGAACGTCTTATATCCGCGCTGAAAACCGGCTGCGTATTCGCGTTTCTGATTATGCTGCTCGGCAGCCTGCTGTTTATAATATTCCCGCATAAGCTGCTCGGCATATTCGAGGCGGACGCGGCGCTTCTGGAAATAGGTGTTCCGGCTTTAAGGATAATCAGCACGTGCTTTACCTCCGCCGCGATAGGCATTATGTTTTCGACGGTGTTCCAGGCGATAGGACAGGGCAGCAGGAGCCTTATTATTTCACTGCTGCGGCAGCTTATTCTCTTGCTTCCCGCGGCATATCTGCTGTCAAAGCTCGGGCTGTTTTACGTATGGTTCGCGTTTCCGATTTCCGAAGCCGGCTCGCTGGTTATCTCAGTATTAATGTTCATCAGTGTTTACAGGGGATATCTCAAGCCTCTTAAACCGCTAAACGAATGAAATAAAAAGCATGCTGCCGCACAATAAGAGCCCTTTTGAAGTTTTTATAGTACGCTATAAAAACTTCTTATTTTTATGTGCTTTTTATAGTGTACTATAAAATGTATCGGTTTTCCGTATGTTTTTATAGCGCACTATGAAAACTTCGGGGGCTGTTTGCGTATAATATGGAAAATATCATTAATACTTATTATGAGAAAGGACTGATTGCATGGCGGATAGTGTAAAGCTTCCGACGGTAAACGAATACGGATACTACGAAATGCGGCTTGAAAGCATAGGCGGGCTCGGCGCGAACCTTTGCGGAAAAATGTTAGGCGAGCTCGGCGCGCTGTATCTCGGCCTTAACGCGGCGAGCTTTTCAAGCTACGGCTCGGAAAAACGCGGCTCGCCCGTGAAGTCGTATATACGCTGGTGCGCGCCGGAAACCGAGCTGCGCGTCAACAGCCCGGTGGACAAGCCCCATATACTCGGTCTTTTCCATGAAAACATGGCGGGCAAGACCCCTGTTACCGCCGGCGTCGGGAAGGATACGAAAATCGTAATAAACACCGCCGGAACGCCCGAAGAGACAATTAAGCTTTTCGATATCCGCGCGGGCACGCTGTACTGCGTCGACGCGCTTAAATCGGCGATGGAAACCAAAAGCCGCATTAACATGGTTATGCTCGGCGCGATTGCGAAGGCCACGGGGTTTGTGGAGCTATCAAGCGTTTACACCCTTTGCCGCGAAACAATCGGCAAAAAATACCCGGAACTGATTGAGCGGAATCTCGCGGGAGTCCGATTGGGGTTTGAGAGCGCAACGCCTTACGAAATCAAAACAGATAAACCCGAACACGACGCCGACACGGGCACGCCGGAAAACCGTTGGGGGTATCAGAACGCGCCGATAGGCGGAATAAACCCGCATATCGGGAGCACGGTGTCAAACGACCTGTCCGCGAGCCGCGAGGGCTATATCCCGCTTTTCATTCCTGAAAAATGCATTCACTGCGGGCTTTGCCACACAACCTGCCCGGACATGGTTTTCCGGTTTACCGAGGGCGAATACAAGGGCAGGCGCGCGATGAAAAACCGGGGGCTCGACTATCACCACTGCAAGGGCTGTCTGCGCTGCGTCAATATCTGCCCGACGGAGGCGCTCGTGGCCGGTCTTGAGCGCGAGCATATAAAAAAGCAGCACTTTATACGAAACAAGGATTTAATCGCTTCGCGCATCGATTACGAGGACACCGGAGCGAATTCATGGATAACGGGCGAATCCTATATGGATGAAAAGCGGCCGGACGGAGGTGTCGTATAGTGGTTAAGCAGCGTGTTATGTTTGAGAGCGGAAACGAGCTCGCGGCTTACGCGGCAAAGCAGATAAACTATCATGTTATGGGCTATTACCCGATAACCCCGTCGACGCAGATAGCCGAACAGCTCGACGTGTATAAGGCGGAGGGCGGTCATGACACAACGCTCATGCCCGCGGAGGGCGAGCACAGCGCGGCTGGTATATGCTACGGCGCGGCCGCGGGCGGCGGCAGGGTGTTTAACGCGACCTCGGCAAACGGGCTGCTTTACGCGTTGGAGCAGCTTCCGGTCCAGTCCGGGACGCGCTTTCCAATGGTTTTAAACGTCGCGTGCCGGACGGTATCCGGCCCGCTCGATATAAAAGGCGACCACAGCGATATAATGTATACGTTAAACACCGGCTGGATTATCCTGTTCGCGAACGACCCGCAGGCGGTTTATGATTTCAATATCTGCGCGCTTAAAATCGCTGAGCGGGCGATGCTGCCCGCAATCGTCGCGTTCGATGGTTTCTTTACAAGCCACCAGAAGCGAAAATGCGAGGTAATCGAAGATGACGCCGAGGTAAAGCGCTTTTTAGGCGATTATAAGCCGGAGTTTACCGCGCTGGATGTGGAAAACCCGGTAACAATAGGCTCATATATGAACGAGCCGGATTTAATAAACAACAAATACCGGCTTCATTTAGCAATGGAGAAATCCCGCGGTATTATCGACGAGGTTTTCGCGGAGTATGCCGCGTTTACCGGTCGAAGCTATTCACAGACCGCGGGCTATATGACGGAGGACGCGGAGGTTGTCCTGTTCCTTCTGGGTTCAAGCTATCATACCGCGAAAACCGCGGTGGATAAGCTCAGGGGTGAGGGCGCGAAGGTCGGCGTATTTACGGCGAATATCCTGCGCCCGTTTCCCGCCGATATGCTGTATACGCACTGCAAAAACGCGAAGACAATAATAATCGGCGACCGTCAGGACAGCTACGGCGCGGGCGGCGGGAACATGACGCTTGAAATCAAAGCGATGCTGCAGGAAAAGGCATGTACGGCGCGCGTGCTGTCAAGGATTTACGGCTTAGGCGGGCTTGATTTTTATGTCGAGGACGCGATAAGCCTGCTGCGTGAGGGTTTTGGCGGCGACGCGCCGGATTTCGATTACATCGGCAAGTACCCGGGCAATCCCGAATCCGAACTCATAACGTATTTTAATCCCGTAACACAGGAAGAGGCGACGCCGAAGCTCACCGAAACAAGCTTTGACGAAGAGGCAAACAAGCTTATCGTCAAGGGAGTCCGCGTAAACGAGTCAACGCGCATGCCGATGCGTATCGCGCCGGGACACGGCGCGTGCCCGGGCTGCGGTATTCCCGTAAACGTCAATTTACTGCTGAAGGGTATCGAGGGAAACGTCGTATTGCTGTTTCAGACGGGCTGCGGCATGGTTGTCACAACGGGCTATCCGAAAACCGCGTTTCGCGTGCCGTATATTCACAACCTGTTCCAGAACGGCGCCGCGACACTGTCCGGACTTGTCGAGGTGTACTCACGGCTGGTAAGCCGCGGCGAGATGCCCGACAGGGACATAACCTTTGTCATGGTGAGCGGTGACGGCGGCATGGATATAGGCATGGGCTCGGCGCTCGGGACGGCTATCAGAAACAACGGGCTTATTATATTCGAATACGACAACGGCGGGTATATGAATACGGGCTACCAGCTTTCATATTCCACACCGAAGGGCGCGAAAAGCTCGACCTCGCACGTCGGCAAGCACCAGGCGGGCAAGGATTTTTTCCACAAGGACATGCCGATGATAATGGCGGGCACGCACCTGCCGTATCTCGCGACCGTCGCGGAGTCAAACCCGTCGGACTTTTTAAGGAAAGCCGTCAAGGCGAAATACTACGCGCAAAACCGCGGCACGGTATATATGCGCGCGCTGTCCGCCTGCCCGCTTAACTGGGGCGACAAGCCCGAGCGTGAACGGCAGGTTATAGAGGCCGGCGTGGACTGCTGCTACTTCCCGTTATTTGAAATAGAAAACGGCATAACGACGATAACCTACAATCCCGAGGAAAAAAATAAAAAAATTCCGGTTACCGACTGGCTTAAGATGATGGGCAGGACAAAACACCTTGCCGACGAGCGGTACTCGGAGCTTGTAAAAAATATTCAAGACGAAACGGACAGGCGCTGGACGCGCCTTAAAGCGCTGCATGACAGCCCCGTCCTGTAAAATATTCTGTATCACCTCGAAAGAAACGCTAATACTATATCCGAGGTGATAAATATGACAGACGAGCATTTGTGTCTTTCGGACATGCTTGACCAGGATTTGACGGCATACGAGCTGTTTCATTCGCTGCCGAAGGATTTGCAGCAGGAGATAATCCGGGAGGATATATCCTCGTTTTATGATTTGCAGAACTATCTGGAGGTCAGAACCGGACGAAGACCCGGGTGCGGCGGCGCGGGCAGCGAACCTCAGACGGGAGCTCTGATAGGTTGAGATTTAATCAACCTATCGGAGCTTACATAGTTTGGTCGAAAAATACCCCGCCGGTTTCGTGTATCTTTTTCCCGCCGATGTGATATTTCTTCAAAGCCCTCTCCAATGAGGTGTTCTCCGACATGTCGCTATAATCCTTAAACCTGTTACGAAACACGAACGTGAGCACATCCTCGCCCGTGCAGATTGTCGGGTATCGCATGTATTTCTTTTGAAACTGCAAAATATTGGAGCCTTCCGGCAGCAATTCCTCAAGCTGCGGGGACAACAGCCATGAATAGCAGTGAAACGCCTTATACCTGAATTCGGGATAATAACGTTTGAATATTTCGCGCGCCTTTGAATACGAAGCCTCGCATTCCCCGGCAATGAGCCTTCCGCCCGCCGGTATATGTACGCTTATTACCGGGTCGCCGACAGACAACACAAGGCTCCATTCGTTTTTGTAAAGCCGCGTTTTCTCACGGCACACACGGTTGTTTCTATATACGGAATTACCCTCATAAAAACCGTCCGTTTCGACAAAGCCCGTTTCAAAGCTTTCCTCTTTATCTTCATATCCCGGGGTGTTTAGCACCATACCGCTTTTATGTATACGTGTATCGGTTATGAAAATCTTGTATTCGCCGCGGTTGTTTCTGAATACATGTACGGGCTCGTTAAGCCGGTTTCGCGTTTCAAAATTAAGCCGGCCGATTCTGAGTATGCGCCCGTCTAAATATAACTGCAGCCAGTTTATATAACCGGCGTGGTATCCAACCCTGTCAAACCTCGCCATAAAGTCCAGACAGGTATCCTCAAAGCACGCGAGCGTAGCATAGTATATATCATAGGGTACGCCTTTTTTCTCAAGCTTTTCCGCGGCTGACGGTATTGCGGTAATCATAGAAAAAAGCAGAGCGTAATTCAAAAGCTCCCGGTCCTCCGCCGCAAAGTCTTTGAGCTCTTCCTTAAAAAGCTCCCTGTCCCTCATTGCGCGGTTAAATAAAAGAGAAAATAACGCGTGCTCGGGGCTGTTTCGCAGTTTTTCGCCGGCAATGAGCAAATCAGAGAAGCACCTTGTAAAAACACGGTATTTTTCGTTAAACGCGTTTAAATACCCGGTTTCCGTAAAAAACGGGCCCTTTTCGCGATATTCCTCAACAACGCCCTGATAAAAACCCGCCCAGCGTCCGGGGTATTTGGAAACTCCGACGGCGCGCATCAAATCTTCAATATATCTCATATTCCACCTCCGATAATGTCACTATTATATTTAGTTATTTCCTTACAGGCAAGAAGTAAAACTAATAATGCTTATTCTTACAATGGGGCAAGAATACAAGCAATGCAAATTTCGGGTTGATTTTTTCCCGCAAGTTGTATGGGAATTGCGGTTATTCTCTCCCCCCAAGGGGGGAGAATGAACAATTTCCAAAGTAGTCAATATGCTTTGCGGACGGAATTAAATTGTGCTATAATTACCGTTGGCATGTCAAAAACAAAAGCCGTTTAATACAATATAATAAATACCATAAAAAAGAGGCAGAAAAAACATGACAAGAACCGCGTCTGAGAAGTTAGACGATATATCGGCGCTTATATCGAATACGCCGCTTATCCGAATCGACTTCTTATACAAGGGAGAAAAACGCGTTTTATATGCCAAGGCCGAGTACTACAATCTTACCGGCAGTATTAAGGACCGGGCGGCGCTTTACATGCTCAAAAAGGCATATGAAAAGGACGAAATCAAGCCGGGCGACATCATAGCCGAGGCCACAAGCGGAAACACGGGCATCTCGTTTGCCGCAATCGGCGCGTGTCTCGGGCACAAGGTAAAAATATTCATGCCCGACCGTATGAGCCGTGAGCGCATAGCGCTGATGGAGAGCTTCGGCGCCGGGGTGACACTTGTATCAAAGGAAGAAGGCGGCTTTTTAGACTGTATCGACAGGGCGGAAAAGCTCTGCGAACAAGGCGGCGTATACCTGCCCCGCCAGTTTTCAAACCCCGATAACACGGCAGCGCATTTCAACGATACCGGAAACGAAATAGTACGCCAGCTTAGCGCGCTCGGGCTTCGGGCAGACGGCGTCGCGGCCGGCATCGGCACGGGCGGGACGATAATGGGGCTTACGAAGCGCTTAAAGCAGGCAAACCCGAATCTGAAAGCCTTTCCGATTGAGCCCGCGAGCTCCCCCACATTATCCACGGGGTACAAGGTCGGCTCCCACAGGATAGAGGGAATTTCGGACGAGTTTATACCCGATTTGGTCGACCTGACGCAGCTTGACGATATT
>JAAYXM010000201.1 GCA_012515925.1 Clostridiales bacterium | reverse complement strand
GGGCGAATCGGTCTGGAGCCGTGGGTATTGGAGCTCTACGCAAAATCCGGCGGAAAGTATATCACGGTCGGAAGCGACGCGCATAAAACCGAACACGTCGGTCTGGGTTTGAACAACGCCGCAGATCTTATAAAAAACACGGGTTTTAACAGTATAACATATTATAAGGACAAAAAGCCGTTTTTCATTTCTATTTAGCGAAAGGAGCAAAAAAATGAAAAAAATCCTGAATATGCTCGAAAAGGACTGCAAGCTCACCGCGAGTCAGATAGCGTCCATGCTCGATATGGACGAACAGCAGGTGGTATCGGCAATACATGAATTTGAGGAAGAGGGCGTTATACTCGGTTACAAGGCGATGATAGACTGGGATAAAACCGACCGCGAGTCCGTAACGGCACTGATTGAAATCAAGGTTACGCCTCAGCGCGGTCAGGGCTTTGCCCGTATCGCGGAGCGTATCAGCCAGTATTCGGAGGTTGAGAGCTGCTACCTTATGTCCGGCGGCTTCGATTTAGCTGTGCTCATAACCGGAAAGAGCTTAAAGGACGTTGCGCTGTTTGTCGCGGAGAAAATCGCGCCGCTCGAATCCGTAAACGCGACCGCAACGCATTTTGTATTGAGGAAATTCAAGGACAAGGGATTCTTATTCAGCAAATCCTCAAACGGTCAGGAAAGAATCAAGCTTGTTTAATTATACCACAAACACAAAGCCGCGTTTAAACCGCGGCGGAACAGGAGCTCTGTTATGATAGATTATGACAAGGTGTTGTCTAAACGTTTAAACGATATAAAGCCGTCGGGTATCAGAAAGTTTTTTGATTTGCTTAGCGGCAGCGATGTAATCTCCCTCGGTATAGGCGAGCCGGATTTTGTCACGCCGTGGCATATCCGCGACGCGGGCAGCTATTCCCTCGAAAAGGGCTACACATATTACACGCCTAATAAAGGCTTATCCGAGCTGCGAAAGGAAATAAGCAATTATTTAAAACGCGCGTTTTCTCTCGAATATGATTGTGAATCACAGGTTGTAGTCACGGTCGGCGGCAGCGAGGCAATAGACCTCGCGATACGCGCGATGATTGACCCGGGCGACGAGGTTCTTATCCCCGAGCCGTCATTCGTATGCTATGAACCGATTACGATACTCACGGGCGGAAAACCCGTCCCTATTCGCACGTTCGGACAGGATAACTTCAAGCTCACGCCGGAAAGGCTCAAGGCGGCGATAACCCCGAAATCAAAGCTTCTGGTGCTGCCGTATCCCTGCAACCCGACGGGCGCGATAATGACAAAGGAAGACTTATTGAAGATTACGGATATTATAATTGAGAATAACCTGTTCGTACTGTCGGACGAAATATATTCCGAACTCACATACGGCTTAAGACACACCTCGATTGCAAGCCTTCCGGGCATGGCGGAACGCACGATTGTCGTTAACGGCTTCTCCAAGGCTTACGCGATGACAGGTTGGAGATTGGGCTATGCCTGCGGTCCGTCCGAAATCATTAAGGAAATGACAAAAATACACCAATTCGCGATTATGTCATCACCGACCACCTCGCAATTCGCGGCCATCGAGGCGCTGCGCAACGGCGATGATGACATTGCGGAGATGAGAAACGAATACGACCACCGCCGCAGGTTCATATGCGACAGGCTCAACAGCCTCGGGCTCACCTGCTTTGAGCCGCAGGGCGCGTTTTACGTGTTCCCGTCAATAGAGATATCCGGTCTTTCGTCTGAGGATTTCTGCAGGCGGCTGCTTGAGGAACAGCGTGTCGCGGTTATACCCGGAAACGCGTTCGGCGACAGCGGCGAAGGGTTTGTCCGGTGCTGCTACGCGTGCTCCATGCGCGACCTTTCAAACGCTTTATTCAGAATAGAGCGCTTTTTGGAAAGTCTCGGCTGCAAAGCAGGGTGAAGCATTTGGATGCAAACGTATATATTGCTAAATGTACAAGCTATGAAGAAGAAAAAGTCGAAGCCGCGATAAAAGCGCTGCTTGACGGGTTCGGCGGGGCTAAAAAGCTCGCGGGCGGAAAAAGGGTTCTTATTAAACCGAACCTTCTGATGCCCAAAAAGCCCGACACAGCGATAACCACCCACCCGACGTTGGTCTGCGCGGTCGCCCGTGAATTCGTCAATGCCGGCTGTGACGTGGTTATTGCCGAAAGCTGCGGCGGTCCGTACAACCGCCAGGTGCTTGAAATCCTGTATTGGGTAACGGGCATGAACGACGCCGCTCAGAAATCCGGCGCGCGCCTTAACTTCGACACGTCTTGTGAAGAGATTACATATGAACACGGGAGAAAGCTGAATAATATCCGCGTCATATCACCTGTTAAAAGCTCGGATTTTATTATTTCGCTCGCAAAGCTTAAAACCCACGGTTTTATGTACTATACCGGAGCCGTAAAGAACATGTTCGGCGTAATCCCGGGCCTTTCAAAGCCCATGCTGCACAAGCGCTTTCCGGACAAAAGCGATTTTGCGCAAATGCTGGTGGATATATGCGAGGCGGTCTCCCCTTCCTTTTCGATAATAGACGGCGTCACCGGCATGCATGGCAAGGGGCCTTCGGGCGGCATACCGAAGAACGCCGGCGTAATACTCGGCGGCATAAACGCGCACGCGCTCGACCTCGCGGCGGTAAATAT
>JAAYXM010000200.1 GCA_012515925.1 Clostridiales bacterium | reverse complement strand
TGAGACGACAATCGTATCGCAGCGGATGATTCTGCCGCTGTTATCATATTCAAACGTGACCTGTGTTTTGCCGTCCGGACGGATAAAATCGAGCTCGCCCGATTTTCTGACCTCCGCAAGCCGCCGCGCCAGCTTATGCGCGTAGGTTATGGGCGCCGGCATGTATTCCGGCGTATCGTCGCACGCGAACCCGAACATCATGCCCTGGTCGCCGGCGCCGATCTGGTTTGCCGAATCGTCGGATTCCTGCTTGTACTCGTACGAATTGTCCACTCCGAGCGCGATATCGGGGGATTGCTCGTCAATCGACGTAAGGACCGCGCAGGTCTTGTAGTCAAAGCCCGCGTACGGGTTGTTATAGCCGATATCGCGGATTGTGTCGCGCGCAATCCTGGGTATATCGACGTAGCAGTCAGTAGTTATCTCGCCCATGATAAGCGCCATTCCCGTAGTTACGACGGTTTCGCAGGCAACCCGCGCGAACTTGTCCTGCGCGAGAATCGCGTCCAATATCGAATCGGAAATCTGGTCGCAGACTTTATCCGGATGTCCTTCCGTAACTGATTCCGATGTAAATTTTATGTTAGCCATTATCTTTTTCCTTCCTTGTCCAAAAATCGCTTTTTTTTGCACGACATATATAATAACATATTTATGTCAAAAATCAATATTTATACTGTTAAATATAAGTATACGTAAACTCCCGGGGGAGGAATAAAAACGGACAATTAGTTTTACAACCTGCCTGAAATATAAGTATACGTAAATCTAATCGGCCGTTGGATATAAAATATACGGAAAAACCGCTTATATTAAAAGTATATTAATAATAATGAAACCGCCCGCAAGGTTTCGCAGGCGGTTCATTATGTTTATTCCTCCGAGCTTATCGCTTCGACAGGGCAAACACCCGCGCACGAGCCGCAATCAATACAAGCTTCCTTGTCGATTATGTATTGGCCGTCACCGCTTTCTATACACCCTGTGGGGCACTCTTCCTCGCAGGCACCGCACATAATGCACTCGTCGGAAATTTTATATGCCATTCTAATACACCTCCAAGATAAAAAATCATGTAGATATTGTATCATGAAAATTGTAAAAATCAATAAAAAAAGTTTGAATTTTCATTTAACATGTAAAAACGGCTTTTTTATATTCTCCCCCTGCCGGGGGAGAATGCCGCGGTTTATTTGTTTGAATTTTCGGTAAAAACGTAAAATACGCTTTTCCGCCGCTCTTCCCCCGGCAGGTTGAGAACAGCCGGGGTTTTAAAAACATCAGTTTCGGAAATACTTAAGTCAGACAGGGTTTGACTTTTCCGCCTTTGCAAAAGCTATCGTGAGAGGAAGGTAAAATGTTATTTGAAAACCGCTTTACTTCGAGGGCCGAACGTGTATTGCGCCTTGCGCATGAGAGCGCCGCGGAGATGGGTCACGGTTACGTGGGAAGCGAGCATCTTCTTCTCGGCCTGCTTCAGGAAGGCGAGGGGATATCCGCTAAGGTTCTGAAAAACACGGGAGTTACGTTTGAGGCGGTAAAAAACAAGGTGCTTGAGAACATTGGCGCGGGCATTTCGGGAAGTATTACGCCGCAGGGCCTGACTCCTCGCACAAAGCGGATAGTCGAGCTTGCGTTTGCCGAGGCCGCGAGGATGGGCAACAACTATGTGGGTACCGAGCACTTGCTTTTAGGCCTTTTGCGCGAGGGCGAGAGTATCGCGGTTCGTATTCTGATTATGCTCCGCGTGGATATCGCGAGGCTCTATAACGATATAATCTCGATGCTCGGCGACAGCGAGGCCGCCGAGACGAATGATTTCAGGACGGGAAAGCCCGTCCGGGGCGGCAAGGAAAAATACCCGGAAACAAAGACACTGAATTCGTTCGGCAGGGACCTTACGGATATCGCGCGGGAAGGCGGGTTAGACCCGGTCATCGGGCGCGAGAAAGAGATTTCGCGCATGATACAGATTTTATCGAGACGTACAAAAAACAACCCCGTATTGGTGGGCGAGCCGGGCGTCGGCAAGACCGCGGTGGCGGAAGGACTCGCGCAGCGGGTTGTTAGCGGGAATGTTCCGCAGACCTTAAAGAACAAGCGAATAGTCATGCTCGACGTCTCCGCGATGATAGCCGGGACGAAATACCGCGGCGAATTTGAGGAGCGTATCAAGACCGCGATAAAAGAGGTGGGACGCGCGGGCAATGTAATATTGTTCATAGACGAGCTGCATGTAATCGTCGGGGCGGGCTCCGCCGAGGGCGCGGTGGACGCCGCGAATATCCTTAAGCCCGCCCTGTCACGCGGGGAGATACAGATAATCGGCGCGACCACATTGAACGAATACAGAAAATACATCGAAAAGGACGCGGCGCTCGAACGCAGGTTCCAGCCGATAAGGGTCGGAGAGCCCACACAGGATGAGGCGGTTAAAATCCTCAAAGGTCTCAGGGACAAGTATGAGGCGCATCACAGCGTATCGATAACCGACGAGGCGATTGAAGCGGCGGTTACGCTCTCCGTCAGATATATAAGCGACAGGCAGCTCCCCGACAAGGCGATAGACTTAATCGACGAGGCGGCAAGCCAGGTGCGCCTGAACTCTCTGACGCCGCCCGCCAGAATAAAGGAGCTTGAAGAAAGGCTTAAGCGTTTAAACCAGGAAAAGGAGGAAAAGGTGCGCGCGCAGGAATTCGAAGCCGCCGCCGCCTTACGGGACGATGAGAAGAAGGTCCGCCGCGAGCTTGAGCTTATAAGCGGGAAATGGAAAAACGGCCAGTCCATCGGCGGCTACGAGATACGCGCCGAGCATATCTCGAATATCATATCCGACTGGACCGGTATTCCGGTTACGCGCCTTACCGAAACCGAAACCGAAAGACTTTTAAAGCTTGAGGAAATCATGCACAAGCGCGTAATAGGGCAGAGCGAGGCGGTGAGCGCGGTAGCCCGCGCCGTTCGCAGGGGTAGGATAGGCCTTAAGGACCCGAAGCGCCCGATTGGCTCATTTATATTTCTGGGCCCTACGGGCGTCGGCAAAACCGAGCTTTGCAAAACCCTTGCGGAGGCGCTGTTCGGTGACGAAAACGCGATGATACGGATTGATATGTCGGAATACATGGAAAAACATTCCGTCAGCCGCATGGTGGGCTCGCCTCCCGGCTATGTCGGGCATGACGAGGGCGGACAGCTTACCGAGGCCGTGAGGCGCAAGCCTTATTCCGTTCTGCTGTTTGACGAAATAGAAAAGGCGCATTCCGATGTATTCAATATTCTTCTGCAGATACTCGAGGACGGGATATTGACGGATTCGCAGGGCAGACAGGTAAGCTTCAGGAACACGGTTATCGTTATGACCTCGAACGCGGGCGCCCGTAATATCACCGAGTCAAAGCGGCTCGGGTTCTCCGTGTCGGGGCAGGAAACCATGGATATCTCCGATATACGCGCGACCGTGATGAGCGAGTTAAGACGGCTTTTCAGGCCGGAATTCATTAACCGCGTCGACGATATAATCGTATTCCACCAGCTTGGCAGGGAGGACATCAAGCGGATAACCGAGAAAATGCTCGAAACCACAAAGGAAAGGTTAAAAAAGCTTGGCGCGGAGATGGTTTATTCGGAATCCGCGCTTTCCAGGCTCTGCGACCTGGGCTTTGACCCGCAGTACGGCGCAAGGCCGTTAAGACGCGCGATAAGGACACATATCGAGGACAGAATATCGGAGGAATATCTTAAAGGGAGTATAAAGCCGGGCGGCAAGCTTATTGTGGATACGGACGAAAATGGGGAGATTGTGATTAATTGCTCGCAATAGTTATGAAATCCGGTTAAATAATAAATAATTAACGGAAAAAGCCTTAAAAACACTTGATTTTAGCTGCAACATGATGTAGAATGTATCGCAAACGAATAAAGCTCTGCGCCCCCGCGCCCTAAGCATGACTTTCGGGCGCGGTTCGTGATTATAGATATTTTAGCGGCGTGATTAATTATGTCATACGGGTTTTTGTCGGATAGTTTATTGTTCGCGTATATATCGGAAGAGTTATTCGGCGGGACCGAAGATAACGGTGTCATTTGAGGAGGAGATTGATTTGCTGCGTTTGGACATAAGCAGGGTAAAAAAGGCCGTGACGGAAGAAGAACTTAATTCGCTTATACCCGATTTAAGACGGGCACATGAAACGCTTATAAACAAAGAAGGACCCGGGTCGGAATACACGGGCTGGCTCGAGCTTCCGGAAAAAACGGACAAAGACGAGCTGTCGAGACTTAAGGCCGCCGCGGATAAAATCCGCCGCGGCTCAAGCGTACTGGTTGTTATCGGTATCGGCGGCTCTTACCTCGGCGCCCGCGCCGCGATAGAGTTTATTAAGGGCGGTTTCTATAACAGCGGGGCAACTTCACCCGAGATATATTTTTTGGGCAACGGACTCAGCACCGATTATTATAATGAGATTATCCGGATTATCGGCGACCGTGACTTTTCGGTCAACGTGATATCTAAATCCGGCGGGACGACGGAGCCCGCGGTCGCGTTTCGGCTGTTCAAAAGCTTAATCGAGGAAAAATACGGCAAAGAGGACGCGAGGACACGCATATTCGCCACGACCGACGCGCGCCGCGGCGCGCTGAAAACACTGGCGGACGCCGAGGGCTATGAGTGCTTTGTGATACCCGACGATATCGGCGGCAGATACTCGGTATTGACGCCCGTCGGCCTTTTGCCGATGCTTGCCGCGGGCATAGACGCGGACAGGGTACTTGGCGGCGCGCGCACGATGATGACAAGGCTGGTTTGTGAAAAAAGCCTGAAAAGCGCCGCGTGGCGGTATGCCGGAATTAGGAATGCTCTATATAATACAGGTAAGAACATAGAGCTTCTGACATATTTCGAACCCAGATTCAGGTTCGCGGCGGAATGGTGGAAGCAGCTGTTCGGCGAGAGCGAGGGCAAGGAAAACAAGGGGATTTTCCCGGCTTCCGCGGAGTTTACCGCCGATTTGCATTCGCTCGGCCAGTATATCCAGCAGGGCGAGCGCACATTGTTTGAAACGATTGTCAATTTCCGCGCGGAAAAGGAAGACGTTATTATTCCGCATATGCGGGATGATTTTGACGGGCTTAACTACCTTTCGGGCAAAAGCATATCCTATATCAACGACAAGGCATACGCGGGCACCGCGCTGGCACATGAGGACGGGGGCGTCCCGAACCTTACGATTGAGCTTTCCGGCGCAAACGAGGAGTGCTTCGGCGCGCTTGTATACTTTTTTGAGTTTTCGTGCGCCTTGTCCGGGTATATGCTCGGCGTAAACCCGTTCAATCAGCCGGGCGTCGAGGAGTACAAGCGAAATATGTTCGCGCTGCTTGACAAGCCGGGCTTCGGTGAGCTTGCCGGAAAACTCAGGGAAAGACTTGACGGGAATAAGTAAAAAACCAGATTTCCCGCTTCCGGAGAATGCGTGAGGGAAATTTACAAAACAGCCAATAGTATTTTTTTCCTCCCCCGTACGGGGGAGGAAATTTACAATTCTTTAATAATTATTGTTTGAGAAAAATACCAAACTGTGATATGATAATAACACAACCCAATATTATTCTTAGGGAGGTTATTATTATGGTTCGGGTAATCATGGCACTTCAGGGTCACGGCAAGACAAAGCAGATTATCGAGCTTGCGAACCAAGCCGCTAAGGACGAGCACAATACGGTAGTATTTATTGAGCGCGGGAACAAGCTTACTTACGATGTCAGTCACAGGGCGCGTTTGATAGATATTTCGATTTATCGCATAGAGGGTTTCGGACAGCTGAAGACTTTTATTTGCGGCCTGTATTCGGGCAATTTTGATATATCGGAAGTATTCATTGACAGCCTGTTTAAGGTTGCGGGCTCGAATTCCATAGAAGAAACAGAGAGCTTTTTAATCTGGCTCGAGGAATTCGGCGAGGAAAACGGGATTAATTTCACCGTGACAATCAGCGAGGATACCAACAAAGCCACGGAAAGAATAAAGAATTATTTCGTAAAAGCATAAGACAGCGCGGCGCCGCAGGCGCCGCGCCGTTATTTTATTTAACCGCGTATATCCCTACGCGGACCTTGCGCTCCTTTATATCGCAGATAATTTTCACGGGCACATCCATACTGTTTATAAACTTGAAATCCAGCCTGCCGAAGTACACCGTGGCGTCGTCGCCTTGCTTCACGTAATCGACGGGCAGCTGGTGCTCATGTCTTTCGGTGATTTCAAGCCCCGCCTGCCGTACCGCGCAGAAAAGCGTTGAGGAAAGCTGGCAAATCCCGCCGCCGACCTCCTTTACCTCCTTGTTTTTTTTGAATATCGTCGCTTTTTTATACCCGCGGCTTACGGTCCGGCGCCCCACGGTATTGTTAAACGAGAATTCCTCACCCGGTTTTATTATTTTACCGTTTATTTTTCTCATCGCGAGCGTAATATTCGTAATTCTCGGTCTGCCCGCGTCAAAAAGCTTGGTCTCATACCATCCGATTAAGCCTGTTTCCGGGCTGTTTTTTTGTTCTTTTTTCGTATCCGTCGGGTGGGGGGACGGCGGTTCGCGCAACGGCGCGGAATACGCGTCCTTATCCGTTGAGGCTCCCGGCAAGGCGCACGAGGAGAGTAAAAACGCAGCCAGAACAAGCAAAGCGATTTTTTTATAATTCATACGCGGGGGTTATTTAACAAGCAGTACGGACAACATTCTCCAGAAAAGTGTTTTCGTATCAAGCTTTGACACCTGCTCCTCCGCGGTTATCGGTATCCGCGCGAGCTCGGTTTCGTCGTTTAGTATTATCATCTCGCCGAGCTTCTGCCCACGCTCCACGGGCGCCTTGATATTATCCGGCATATCGATTCTGCGCCCGATTTTAGACATGTCGAGCTTATCAATCAGAACCCTGCCGCCGTCCTTCAATCCCGCTCTTACGTTATTTTTTGTTCCGAGTACAACATTTACCGGGTCGATGCTCAAATCCATGGTACCGTCAAACAGCGAATAGTTCGCGAACCCGAAATCCAGAAGCTTTGACGCGCTTTCGAACCTGTCCTGAGAGTTTTCCGCGGCCATTACCGCGGCAATAAGCTCCATGCCGTCTCTTTCCGCCGTCGCGGACATGCTGAATTTCGCTATCGACGTGGAGCCGGTTTTAAGACCCGTAATGCCTTTATATGATTTAATAAGCTTATTCGTGTTGGTAAGCCCGAACTCCCCGTTTCGAAGCGAGTCCATCCAGATTGTCGAGTATTTTTTGATTATGTCATGCTTAATAAGCTCGCGCGACATGACCGCGATATCGTAAGCGCTTGTCACATGCCCCTCCGCGTCAAGCCCGGTGCAGTTTATGAAATTCGTATCGTTCATGCCGAGCTCCTTCGCGCGTCGGTTCATCAGCGCCACGAAGGATTCATGGCTTCCGGCAACGTGCTCGGCGAGCGCCACGGCACCGTCGTTCGCGGAGGATATTATCACGGCTTTGAGCATATCCTCAAGGCTCATCTGTTCGCCCTCTTCGAGATACACCTGCGACCCGCCCATCCCCGCCGCGTGTTTGCTGACCACGACGGTATCAGTAAGCTTGATTCTGCCCGAATCCAGAGCTTCCGTAACAAGAAGCAGCGTCATTACCTTTGTGACGCTTGCGGGGGCGAGCTTTTCATGCGCGTTCTTTTCATATAGCACCTGTCCGGTTTCTTTCTCCATAAGCACGCCGGATTTCGCTTTTATCTCGGGCGGCACGGGCGCGGCCAGAGCCGAAGTTAAAAGCATCAGTGCCGCAACAGCGAGGCTTATTATTTTTTTCATTTTATTCCCTCCGAATTCCCGGTTTACTTATATGTATGGTATGAATTTTGGAATTTATTATACTTGAATAATAAGGGTAAATTGTAAATTTAATTTGTCTGTTTTCCGAAATAATCAGTGTGTTCCTCTCGAGGGGGCACATGAATATTAAAAATCAGTCGGGTTTCTCTCCGCCGGAGGCGGAGAGAAACTACCACCCGAACATATATAATCGGATTTAAAAAAAGTCGCACTTCACCTCCGCCTCCGGCGGAGAGGAAATACGACCCGAATACCACCCGGACTTATCTTTTATATTGTAAATCTGTTTATATTGGTATAAAATTATCGCATAGTACTGAAAGGAGATAATTCAAGTGAAAATTGATATCCATGCCCATGCTTTCTCGGTAAGAGGGTTTGTGCGCGACGTGTTTTTCTCGGTCGAACGCCAGTTAAGCGCGAACGAAGAGCAGGGGGTCGACATGGCGGTGCTGCTGCCGCTTATCCATTATGAAATTGTGCAGACGCCGCAGAGGATCGAGGAGATTGCGGAGGTCTGTAAAAAATATCCGGATAAATTCGTTTTTTTCATGAACTTTGACCCGCGAATGTTCTACCGCAACCCGAAAGCCGATTATTCGCAGCTTATTGAGTACTATCTTGAAATGGGCGCCCGCGGGGTAGGCGAAATGTGCGCGAATCTGCCGTTTGACCACCCGCTTATGGAGAATATGCTGTCTTATATCGATAAGTACGCGCTGCCGCTTACAATACATATCGCGCCGAACGAATACGGTTACTACGGTATTCGAGATGACGCGAACCTAACGGGGCTTGAAGGCGCGCTGAGGAAATTCCCGAATATAAAATTTCTGGGACATTCGGCGGATTTCTGGAGCGAGATTTCGGGCGATGAATTCCACGGCGGTTATCCCGCGAGTGAGGTTTTGCCCGGCGGACGGGTTGTTGAGCTTATGAGAAAATACCCGAATCTCCTGGGGGATCTTTCCGCGGGAAGCGGGCTTAACGCGCTGCGCCGCGACAAGGAATTCGGCGTTAAGTTTTTAAACGAGTTTCAGGACAAGCTGTATTTCGGCCATGATTTTTGCAGCGAGCGCAATCTTGAGAACACGACACTGAGTATTTATATAGACAGTCTGCTTGACGAAGGCCTGATTTCGCGCGAGGTATACGACAAGGTATGCTATAAAAACGCGAAAAAGCTTCTTAACCTATAATACTAACATAATTAAAAAACGGCATGGACGGCAGTAATTGCCGGACCATGCCGTTTTTATTGTTTTATTCTAAATGCTCTTTGCGGCGTCGGCGCCGAAATCAAAGCACCTGTTCAGCGCGTCATTATCCGGCTGCCAGAGCACCCGGATACCGTCGTTTATAAGAGCAAACCCCGCGCGCTTTAACTCCTCGTTGATTAATCCGACGGACTCTCCGCTCCAGCCGTAGCTGCCGAAGGCCGCGGCCTTCTTGCCGGTAAAGCCGAGACCCTTGATCATTTCGAGGATAGCCGCCGCCGAGGACAGAATACCCTTGTTAATCGTCGACGAGCCGACCAGAATCAACTTAGACTTAAAAACCTCGGTGATTATTTCGTTCTTGTCCTGTTTGGAGGAGTTAAACAGCTTGACCGTGATATCCGGGTTGACGGAGAGTATACCCTCGGCGATTGTTTCGGCCATTCTGCGCGTCGCGTTCCACATAGTGTCGTAAAAGATTGTTACCTGGTTTTCGCTGTACCCGTCAGACCATTCCAAGTATTTCTCAACTATCTGAGCCGGGTTATCGCGCCAGATGATACCGTGGCTCGGACAAATCATATCTACCGGCAGGTTAAACGATAAAACCTCTTCGATTTTTCTTTTAACCAGCTTTGAAAACGGGGTCAGGATATTAGCGTAATACTTAATCGCCTCGTGGTAAAGCCCGGCCCGGTCAACCTTGTCATTATACATAAGCTCCGACGCGAAATGCTGACCGAACGCGTCGTTTGAAAACAGTATGTTTTCGCCGGTCATATAGGTAAACATCGTGTCCGGCCAGTGCAGCATTCTCGCTTCGATAAATTTAAGCTTGTGCTTTCCGATATCGAGCTCGTCGCCGGTTTTGACCTCGACGAAATTCCAGTCCTCATGATAATGACCTTTCAGGTTAGCGATACCCGCTTTCGTACAATAAACCGGGGTACCCGGTATTTCTGCCAGAAGCTCCGGCAAAGCGCCGCTGTGGTCTACCTCGGCATGGTTTGATATAATGTAGTCAATGCTTTTTAAATCTATAACGCTTTTCAGCTTTTCTATAAACTCGGCCGCGTACGGCTTCCAGACGGTATCGATTAAAACCGTCTTTTCGTCCTGAATCAGATACGCGTTGTATGACGAGCCCTTGAAAATCGAGTATTCGTCGCCGTGAAACCTGGGAAGCTCCCAGTCGGTTTTCCCTACCCAGCTGACATAATCCGTGATTTTATACATTCAAATCCACCTTTCCTTATCCGCAAGAATTTACACCGCCCGGTCCATGCGTTCGAAACTATTCTCGCGCCTTGCTTTAAGTATGCTTATAATAACGTAAATACAACAATAAATCAAGAAATTTGTTCCTGTTATGCCGGTATACGTTAATTGTATGTTAATCTAACCCGGCTGTGCCGTTTCCCTCCCCCGGAGGGGGAAAACAGCGACAATTAATATAGCCTCGTATTATTTCAGCGCGAGGACGGCTTCTTTAAACCTCCTGCCGCGCTCCTCGAAATTATTGAACATATCAAACGAAGTGCATGCGGGTGAAAGCAGCACGGTATCGCCCGGCTTTGCTATCCCGCTTGCTTTTATAACCGCGTCGTCTAATGTCGCGCACATATGAATATCGAGAGCATCGGGGCAATAATTCTTCGACTGCCGGACGGCTTTTCCGATGGTTTCGGCGGTTTCGCCTAAAAGGATAAGGCTTTTTACATGTATATTTATCTCGTCCGCAAGTGTATCAAACGGGATTTTCTTATCTCTGCCGCCCGCAATCAGTATTACCTTTTTATCGAACGAATTAAGCCCCGCAATCGTTCTTGTGGGGGAGGAAGCTATCGAATCGTTGTAATAGCTTACGCCGCGAAAGCCGCGCACGAATTCCAGCCTGTGCTCGACGCCGCCGAAGCTTCGCGCCACATTTCGTATATTACTTGTTTCAACAAGCCCGTCGGTGGCGGCGATTGCCGCGAGGTAGTTTTCGACGTTATGAAGCCCGGGAAGCTTTATATCCGAGACCTTTATAATCCCGGTGAGCGAGTTGTTTTTTACTTTATAGATGACGCCGCCGAGTGCCGCGAAGCCTTTCTCCGGGCGCTCCCTTCGCGAAAACACCACCGCCCTGCCGCCGGCCTCTTTGGCCATGTCCCGCGTGATTTCGTTATCCAGATTAAGCACGACGCGCCCGCCCTTTGTCTGGTGCCTGTATATGTTTTTTTTCGCCTCGATGTATTCGTCCATCGATTTATGTACATCGAGGTGGTTCGGCGCAACGTTTGTTATAACCGCGATTCGCGGGCTTTTTTCCATATCCGAAAGCTGAAACGAGGAAAGCTCTAAAACTACGTATTCGGACGAATCCATATAATCGGCACGGTTAAGCAGCGGCATGCCTATGTTGCCTCCGATATGGCATTTTATACCTTGTGCCTTGAGCAGCTCGTAAATAATCGTCGTGGTTGTGGATTTGCCGTCGCTGCCCGTAACGCCGATTATCGGACACGGGCAAACGTCAAAGAACAGGCGCATTTCGGAAGTAATCCCGACTCCAAGGGTTTCAGCCTCTACAAGCTCGGGGGTAAGCGGGCTTATCCCGGGGGACCTGAAAACCACGTCAAAGCTGTTCAGACTCTTTAAATAGCCTTCCCCGAAATTAAAACCCGCGCCTTTTTTCTTAAATTCGTCAATAAGGCTTTCGTCAAGCTTTGCCGCGGGCTTTTTGTCGCGTATTTCAACGGATAAGCCCGCGTCAAGCAGCATTCTTATGAGCGGAATATTGCTTATGCCCATGCCGAGTACCGCCGTCTTCTTTCCGCGAAGCCCGAACAGGTATCTGGTCAACTTGTCGCTCAAGGCAGCTTGCCCCTTTCATATAGGAGGGTTTCCGTGCCGTAAAGCACGGAATTCTTTATAACTAATTATACCAAGCATTCCCGTTTCTTACAACCGGAGAATACATAAAAAAGCAAGCATGAATACCGCAAGTTTTTTCTTGCTGCTTTCCTCCCCCGGGGGGAGGAAAGCAGCGGCAATTTGTTTTACAGCTTGCCGAAAAAAGCAAGCGACACATCGGGCCATTGGTTACAAAAGATAAATCACGGCTATAATATTTGCAATAATATCAATCTGTCAGTATAATAGTGGATAATGGCAATTTATGGCAACAATACAAAGGGTGATTTTAATGAAGCCGGAAAAGCCCGGAATAATCGATATACTGTTTTTGTTGTTCCTTGTGCTTGCGTTTTTCGCCGCCGCGCGGACGCTTTATTTCAGCGGCGGGCTGTTTGTCTTTTTCGCCGCCGCGCTTTCCGCGGTTTATGTGTTTTTTCTTCCCAAAACAAGGAGGTTTTCCCGAAAGCATAAAATCGCGTCCACGTTTATTATCCTTGCCGCCGCGGTTGTCCCGCGGATTATATTTTTATATTTTATTACGGCAAAGCCCGCGGGTGATTTCGAGACATACAACCTGCTCGCGAACGGAATAGCCAAAGGCACGCTTCTGACAAATCCCGACATGCCGGTAAGATACGCCTCGATTTTTCCGCATACGGTTTCCTACCCCGTGTTTTTAAGCGGATTTATACGCGTATACGATAACGCGGTTTTCTGGGCACGTGTGCTGTCTGTAATCTGTAGCGGCGCGTCGGCGGTTATCTCAGGGGTTATCGCGGCAAAAATTCAAAAAGAAAATTATCTGTCAGGCGGGCTTTTGTACGCGCTGTTTCCGTCGGCAATCTATTACTGCGCGCTCATGGCCACCGAATCATTGTTTATTGTTTTAGAGCTTTCCGCGATTTTGATGTTTATATGCTTTATTCGCGAAAGCGGAAACCACGGGGCTATTCCGAAGAAGCTTTTTTTTATTATTTCTTTTTGCGTTACGCTCGCGCTCGCGAATTCTGTGCGGCCGCTCGGTTACGTGATTTTAATCGCGTCCGCCGTGACACTGATACTAAAAGGCTTTGCCGGTATGCCGTATCGCATACCGAAAGCCCTCGCGGCTATCATTTTAATAATACTGTTTTATACCTTATCCTCCGCGGTTTTAATGCAGGGTACGGCGCGGCTTCTCGGCAGGGAAATCGCTGCGTCTCCCGCGGGATTCAATATATATGTAGGTATGAACACGGAAAGCCGGGGTAAATGGAATCAAAGCGATTCGGAGCTGTTTTCGGAATACGCGCGGAATAATGACTTAAGCCCGCAGCGGATTCACGACAGATTTCTGGGAATGGGCGTTTCGCGCGCCGTAATCGCCGGGTTTTCGCTATTTAAGCTCGCGGTTTCTAAATTTGATGTTATGTGGGGCGGCGACCACGAGAGCGTAGATTATATAAAACACGCGGCGGACGCGAGGCGTACGAAAGTATCATTTAATAAATACGAACCCTGTTTGAAAACCGCCGCGAATATTTATTATCTCGCGGTGCTTCTCGCGGCGCTGTATTTTACGGCGGCGGAGCTTATATCAAAATCGGCAGACCCGTTAAAGCTTTATCCCGCGCTTATTATACTCGGGATATTCGGGCTGCATATTATTGTCGAGGCCGCGAGCCGTTATCACGCGCCCGCGCTGCCGCTTTTATGTGTATTCGCGGTGGGAAGCAAGGGCGAGTGAAGCGTGGGGACGGTTTGGGGTGCCCCCTCGCTTCCACCCTCGCTTCACAAACTTGCAATTTTCAAAATTTGATAAAAAACAATAAAATTCTTGTGTTATAAACAATATATTATTATAATAAATAGAAAAGAGCGGGGTTTATCCATACCCGGTCTTAATAAAAACGGGGAGAGTATGTATGAATAAAGAGCAGCGCAGGAGAAGATTCGGCGACCGTTATGACGGTTACCGCGTCTCGGGCCTTGACCCTATGTTTACGATGATACCGTACATAATGCGCAGCCGATCTGACAGTCAGGTATTGCTCGAGGAAAGAGTTGACATCACCGAACTGAAAAAATTCATATCCGAGCAGAGAAAACAGAACATACCCGGGCTCGCGATGATGCATGTGGTTTTGGCCGCGATAGTCAGGACGATATCGCAGAAACCGAGATTAAACCGATTTGTCAGCGGCGGTAAGATTTTTGCCCGAAGCTATCTTCGGATTTCAATGGCGATTAAAAGAGAAATGGACGAGGACGGGGACGAGGCTCTTATAATGCCCGCGTTCGAGCCCGACAACACGCTTCATCAGGTGGTCGAGACGTTCAATAAAACGCTGTCGGAAATCAAATCCGAAAAAAACGATACGGATATTGCCGCCGTGGTATTGGGCTCGCTGCCCGGTTTCGTAAAACGCTTTATCGTGTTTACGATACGCTGGCTGGACAGCATTGGGAAAATGCCCAAAATCATTAACAGGCTAAGCCCGTTTCATTCGAGTGTCTTTGTCACAAACGTCGGCTCCATAGGAATAGGGGCGGTATATCATCATTTGTACGAGTTCGGGACGACCTCGGTTTTCGTCGCGCTCGGCAAGAAGGAACAGCAGGTGTGCCTTGATTCCGACGGAAACCCCGAAACAAGGGAATTCATAACGTTCAGGTTCGTAGTGGACGAGCGGATATGCGACGGGTATTATTACGCTTCCGCGATTCGTCTTTTTTTCAGGTACTTAAAGCATCCGGAGCAGCTTCTGACTCCGCCGGAAGAAGTAAAACACGACTGTTAGGATTTAAACAAAAAACAAGAGCCGGTTGACCGAAAAAACGGTGCAATCGGCTCTGTTTACTTAAACTATGTAATACGAGGCGAGCTTGTTTATTATATCTTTATACCCCCCGGGCCTTTGCCGCATAAGTCCGTATATGACCGCGCCGGCTTCGGGCGGCACCGACGGAATCTCAATCTTTATTTCGGGGTGGGTGCGGTATAGCTTCTTTTTGAATAAATTCAGGATATCCTCGTTTTTTTCGAACAGGTCGCCGTATACGCCGACTCTTAAGGAGCCGGCGTTTGTATTAACCGAATTAATCAGCTTTACGGTATGGGTGACTAAAATCTTAACGGTCTCACCGATTATCGCGCGCGCCGAGGTATCCTTCTTCTTATACGCGGATAAAACCTCGGTCGCGAAATATGCGATAACCCGTGCGGGAACCTCGCTTGAATACAGATATTCGAGAAACTCCCGCGAGTCGGACACCTTATAGAACTCCAAAAGCCTCCCCGTCAGGATTGTCGGAGCGCCGATGCCCTCAATATCGCGCAGCGCCGCCATGATTCCCTTAAGGCCTATTGAATAGCAGCTGCCCTCGTCGTTCAACAGATAGCCCCAGCCGCCGGAGTAAACAAGCTTGCCCCCAGAATCAATCGCGGCGCCCATCATGCCCGTCCCGCTGACTGTCATAACGCCGGGAGCGCCGAGAGTAAGCCCGTACAGAGCCGCGACAATGTCGCTGCACATTACAACGCGCTCGACCGGGAAAGCATCCGAGCAAAACTCATCCAAAAGCTTTTTGTCAGGGTTATTATACAGCGCGGACATGCCGATAAAAATCGTCTCATACCCGTCCGCGCCCACCTGTCTTATGAGGGCTTTTACGGGCGCCGAAAGA
>JAAYXM010000199.1 GCA_012515925.1 Clostridiales bacterium | reverse complement strand
TATGCGGACAAGGGAGCATACCCGCTGTTTCCGGGCTGGCATATAAGGACGGGAAATAAGGACGGTGCGGATAATGGAATGGAGCCGGGTTAAAAACATACTGATAATCCTGTTGATTCTCGTCAACTGCTTTTTAATCGGCGATTATATGACCGCCGAGCTGAAAAAAAGGGCGGAGGAGGCCGGGGTGCGCGAGGACACGTACCAGATTCTGAGCGGGCTCGGGATAAAAATAGACCCTGAGTTAATCCCGCCCGAATCCGGGGTTCTGTATCCCGCCCGAATTGAGCGGGATTCGGAAAAAGAACAAATCAGCGCCGAAGAGCTGTTAGGCCGCGCCGAAAAAACCGAACCCGGCGGCGGGAAAATAACGTATTCGGGCGAAACCGGAAGTATAAGCTTCAGAAACGGCGGTCTGTTCGATATGGAGATTAACGCGCGCGGGATTTCGGATACAAAGGCCGCGCGGGAAGCCGCGGTTAAGAGATTAAAACCGCTCGGAATCTCGACGAAAACCGATTTAATAACCGTGGAGGAGGAGCAGGATTACTATATTATCACGATACCGCAGCTTTTTTCCGGATACAGGGTATTTAATTGCGTAAATCCGGTTAAGATTAAAAAGAACGGTGTGCTCGAGGTTTCGGGACGGCGTGCCGCGGGCAATATCGTGTTCGCGCGCGGGATTAAGCCGCGCAGTATTTCCGGCCTGCTGCTCGATTTTACCGACCAGGTACAGGGCGTTCGGGAGATTACGGAGCTTGAGACGGGGTTTGTCGTGGAAAACGTGTCGGGGACGGGCACGAACCTTGTTCCGGTCTGGCGCATAAAGGCGGACAACACCGACTATTATATCAGCGCATTGGACGGCAAACTCGTTTCAATAAATTAAGAGATTTATTACCTCCCCCAAGGCCCGGCGAGGGCGATAACGCATTGGGCGCTATCATATACCCGCAGAGGCGGGTAAGGGTTTAACCTTCATTGCCGTATAATAAAATAAGCTTTGCTTTTTTGCGGCTGTAATGGTATAATTTTCGTTATGGATAGGTTTTTTGCACGGATTTAAAATATACATAGAAAAATAAATATAAAAGAAGGTGCGGTTGATTGACAGAATACGTCATTTATGGGAACCGTCCGCTTAAGGGCGAGGTTAGCATCAGCGGCGCGAAAAATGCCGCGGTCGCAATTATCCCCGCGGCCCTCCTTGTCAACGGAAAATCCAGGATTGATAATATACCGGAAATCAGCGATGTAAGCCTTATGCTCGATATTCTGCGCAGGGTCGGTGCCGATGTCCGGCTTATAAACCGCTCATGCGTTGAGATTGACTGCTCGAATATCTATACCACCAAAGCCCCTTACGACCTTGCCCGTATGATTCGCGCCTCGTATTACATGCTTGGCGCGATGCTCGGCAGGTTCAGAAGCGCGCAGGTCGCGCTTCCGGGCGGATGTGACCTCGGCGTACGTCCCATCGACCAGCATATTAAGGGCTTCAAAGCCCTCGGCGCTAATGTGGATGTGCAGAGCGGCTTTGTCACGGCCGAAGCGCCTGACGGGCTTTGCGGAACGTCCGTGTATCTCGATATCGTCAGCGTCGGCGCGACCATAAACATCATGCTTGCCGCGGTACTCGCGGAGGGCATGACGGTAATCGAAAACGCGGCGAAGGAGCCGCACATAGTCGATGTCGCGAACTTCTTAAACTCCATGGGCGCGAACATAATCGGCGCGGGCACGGACGTCATAAAAATCAGGGGCGTTAAAAAAATGACCGGCGGCTGCTATACGATTATCCCCGACCAGATTGAGGCGGGAACCTATATGGCTGCGGCGGCCGCGGCAACGGGCGAGGTACTGATTAAGAATATTATCCCCAAGCACCTTGAATGCATAACCGCGAAGCTCACCGAAATGGGTGTCGAAATCACGGAATATGACGATTCGCTGCTTGTCAGGTCGCGTCTTCCGTTCACAAAGACGAACATAAAGACATTGCCTTACCCGGGCTTTCCCACGGATATGCAGCCCCAGGCGGCTGTGCTGCTTTGCCTCGCGGAAGGGACAAGCATGATAACCGAGGGTGTTTGGGAAAACCGTTACCGTTATGTTGACGAACTAAAGCGCATGGGCGCGCAAATCCAGGTCGACGGCAAGGTCGCGGTGATTGAAGGTGTTAAAAAGCTTCTGGGCGCACCCGTGCGCGCCTGTGACTTGCGCGCGGGCGCCGCGCTTGTGGTCGCGGGGCTCGCGGCGGACGGCGTGACCGAGGTTGAGGACGTTTCACATATAGAACGCGGCTATGAGAATATAGTCGAAAAGCTAAGCCGATTGGGAGCTCAGATAACGCGTATGCAAATGCCGGACGGCAAAGCCCTCGCGAAAGCGAGATAAATAAAATGAAAAACGCGGGCAGCTTTACGGTTGCCCGGTTTTGATTAATAAAAGAAGGAGTATCATGTTAAAGCTTTGTACGCTTGCAAGCGGGTCGAACGGAAACTGCACGTATATTACGGACGGTGAATCGCATATCCTTATAGACGCGGGGATCTCCGCGCGCACCATATCAAGGGAGCTTAACACGCTGGATATTGATATCGATATGTTAGACGCGGTTTTTATCACCCATGAGCATATCGACCATATAAGCGGGCTTCGGACACTGATGAAATACAACCGCCGGGCAAAACTGTTTTCCACGGGCGTTACGGCGCAGGATATTACGAACAGGATACCCGAGCTGTTTGACAGGTTCTCGATTTTAGAATCGGGAACTAATAATATAGGGGATATCGGCATATCCTTTTTTCATACGCCCCATGACACGCCCGAAAGCGTCGGGTACCGTATAAACGCCGGCGGGAAGGTGATTGTCACTGTTACCGATCTGGGGCATGTGACGGAAAGTGTTATGAAAGCCGTAAGCGGCGCGGACGTTCTGCTGGTCGAGGCGAATTATGACGATGAAAAGCTAAGGCTGAGCCGATACCCCGAGTTTCTGAAAAGGCGGATTTCCGGAAAGCGCGGGCATTTGTCGAACACCGACTGCGCAAGCTGTGTGTGCAGCGCTGTCGGGTTCGGAACAAGCCATGTTCTGCTCGGGCATCTGAGCGCCGAGAACAACACGCCCGAGATTGCGTATACCACGGTACATACAAGACTATGCGACAACGGAATAATCCCCGGCGTCGACGTAATGCTCGGTATCGCGCCGCGCGGCCGTCGCGGCAATGTTCTGGTATTGGATTAAGGTGTTGATTTATGCCGTATTGTCCGGTCTGCAAAACAGAATACAGAGACGGGTTTATAAATTGCGCGGAATGCGGCACCCGCCTTACGGATTCCGCGCCCGCGGAACCGGCTTCAAACGCCAACCCGGAATCCGAGCTGGTTCTGCTTACCAATATAGCCGACGGCCCCGTTGGGGAAACGCTTTTGGGAAAGCTTCGCGCATATGAAATCCCGTATGTGGAGAAATACTCGGATATGGGTTTTATCTCCGGCATTTATACGGGCAGAAGCCTTTCGGGAAAGGATATTTATATACCGAAGGAATATCTGGAAACCGCGCGTTCGCTGCTGTTCAAGCACGGGGTTGAAAGCTGGCCCGACGACGAGATTTTAGAAGCCGAGTTTATAAAAATGACGGAAAGACACTTAATCGCGGCTTGCGAAATATATAACAGTGAGATTGGAGAGGAACTTACGGTTGACGGCGTAAAAGCCATGTTTCTCGCGCAAACGAGGGATTACCCTGCCTTTGTTGTCTGCGCCGGTGAAGAAATAATCGGGATTGCCGCGCTGCGCGGCGGCGACGAGCATCAGGTGGGCGCGGCATGCCGTATTCTGATTATGTTTAAAAGTCCGCATGGCACCGAAAGGCTTATTGGCCTTGCGCTGTCCTTCCTCGAGGATACCGCGGCCAAAATCGGATATGATATCGTATATGCGTTGATACCGAAAACAGATAACGGACTCTGCCGTATATATACCGATAACGGCTACTTTGAGCGGGAGGAAAACGAAGCGTTCAGGCTTCTCAAGAACATCTACAACACGTGACGCGGGAGGTTTAAATGTCGTACAGGGAGGAATACAATCGCTGGCTCGGCGCAGCAGCGCTTACGAACGAAGAAAAAAACGAGCTTAACGCGATACATGATAACGATGACGAGATAAAGGACAGATTTTTCGGAAACCTTAAATTCGGGACCGCGGGCTTAAGGGGGATAATGGGCGCGGGCATAAACCGCATGAATATCCACACGGTGCGCCACGCCACCCAGGGGCTCGCCACGCTTATAGCGGGCATGGGCAAAGCCGCGCGAGAGCGCGGCGTCGCGGTTTGCATGGACTGGCGTCATAACAGCGATATATTCGCGAAAGAAGCGGCGAGCGTTCTCGCGGGCAACGAGATTAAGGTCTATCTGTTTGACGCGCCGCGCCCCACGCCCGAGCTGTCCTTCGCGGTACGCGCCATTGAATGCATAGCGGGCATAAACATAACCGCGAGCCACAACCCGAAGGAATATAACGGCTATAAGGTCTACTGGGAGGACGGGGCGCAGCTTCCGCCCGACCATGCGGAGGTTGTGGCGAAAACTATAGCGAAGACGGATATTTTCAGCGAAATAAAGCTTATGGACTATGACCGCGCGCTTAAAAAAGGCCTTATAACGCTTATCGGTGAAGAGGTTGACGAGTCGTTTCTATTCCATGTGCTCGAAATGTCGATTAACCGCGAGGCGGTAGGGCAGGTCGCGGATACGCTTAAGATTGTCTACACGCCGTTTCACGGCACGGGCGCGCAGCTTGTACCCGAGGCATTACGGCGGCTCGGGTTAAAGCATATACTGTGCGAGCCCGAACAAATGCGGCCGGACGGCGGTTTTTCCACGGTAAAAAGCCCGAACCCGGAAAACAAAGAGAGCTTTAAGCTCGCAATCGAGCTCGCGAAACGCGAAAACGCGGAGTTAATCATAGGCACCGACCCGGACGCGGACAGAGTCGGGATAGTCGTATTAAAAAGCGGCGGCGAGTATGTCCCGCTCACGGGAAACCAGGTGGGCGTGCTGCTGCTCGACTATATCATAAACGCGAGAAAAAGCGCGGGTACGCTTCCCGAAAACCCCTCCGCGATAAAGACAATCGTGACCACGGAGATGGCGCGCGCCGCGGCGGAGGCAAACGGCGTCAGAATGTTTGACACGTTTACGGGCTTTAAGTTCATGGCCGAGAAAATAAAGGAGCTTGAGACGGCGGGAAGTCATGAGTACCTGCTTGCGTTCGAGGAGTCGTACGGGTATCTTATGGGCGGCTTTTGCAGGGACAAGGACGCTGTCACGGCGTCGATGATGATAGCCGAGCTCGCGGCGTACTGCAAGACCCGGGGAAAGACTCTTTACGAGGCAATGCGGGATTTATACGAAAAATACGGCAGTTACGCCGAGGAGACAATAAATATCGTCATGCCCGGGATTGACGGGCTTGAGAAAATGGAAAAGCTCATGAGCGGGCTTCGCGAAAACCCGCCCGAAAGCATCGCGGGAACCGAAGTCCTGCGCGTCAGGGATTATCTCGGCGGGAAAATATTCGATTTTAAAAGCCGCGAGACGTCGGAAACCGAAATATCGGGCTCGAACGTTTTGTATTTCGAGCTTTCCGACGATACGCGCTTTATTATAAGGCCGTCGGGCACCGAGCCTAAAATAAAAATATATATCCTAACCCATGCGGACTCCATGGAGGAATGCGGGGAAAGAATATCAAAATACCGGGCGGCGGCCGAAAAACTTAAGGAATAGAGGAGACAGGCAACATGAAGCAAGCGGTTTATAACGGTATTGTCATTACGCCGAACGAAAAGTTTTGCGGCGGCGTTATATGGCAGGAAGGTGTTGTCGCCCGGGTTTTCGAGGGCGAATTGAATGAAAAATGCGACGTTTCCACGGACGCGGGCGGAAAATTCATCTCGCCGGGCTTTATTGATATCCATACCCACGGCGCCGCGGGGTACGATTTTTTAGACGGCACAATCGAGGCGTATTCAATGGCGGCGCGAATGCACATGCGCCACGGCACAACGGCCCTGATGCCCACGATTACAACGGCGG
>JAAYXM010000198.1 GCA_012515925.1 Clostridiales bacterium | reverse complement strand
TGCGGCAAGCGTCGAGTCGCTCCTCAGCGTTGCTCTGTTTATGCCGCAATACTATTATTAACAAAAATTAGGATGATTATTCCGTTTACACGGAAGTTTGTTCACAACCATTTGGATTTTGTTATAAGCTGCTTTAATAAGGTAAAAAACGAATTTCGGATTCAGACTGTAACCGGGACTTTGACACAATAGCGGCGCGATAACCGCGTTGCTTGTTCTTCCCCTGTTCCTGCTTCGTCTGATAAATCTTTCGCATGCGAAGAGACCTGTTTGGTAACTCCAAACAGGTCTCTTTTTCATTTAAACTCGGTTTCTATTCTTTTTCTCTCGCATGACTCGGGCGAATACCGCCAGTATTTAATTCTGCCCCCGGTTATGAAATAATCCTTTTGCGATATATGTACATCCCCCCGGTCCTTGAACACGTCGATTATGATAAGCTTTATCTTCATCTTTTCGGGCGTTATGTTTTTTATAAAAACCGAAACATGGTCCCCCTCGTTTATATCCGGACGATACTCGGCAAGCCCAGACAGATTGGGTTTCAACTCAACGAACACGCCGTAATCCTCCACGCCGCGCACAATCCCGCGCACCGTCTGTCCGGGCTCATACCCCTCTGTGTTTTGCTCCCATGTACCCAGAAGCTCACGGTGCGTCAGCGTAACCCTGCGGCGCTCCGTGTCTATCGATAAAACCGCGGCATATACGTCCTAACCCACCTCAAACCTGTTTTTGGGATGGGCGATACGCGATACCGACAGGTTCTCTATTCCCATTAGCGATATATTGCCGCAGCCGATGTCCAGAAACGCGCCGAAGGGCTCAAGGTGGGTTACCCGCGCGGGTATTACGTCGCCCGGAACCAGATTCGACAAAAAGAATTTAAGCGCGAGCTGCTGCGCCTTCCTGCGCGAGAGCAGAAGCTTTATCTCACCGTCGGTTTCCGTGTCCACGCCGGTCACAAGCGCCGCGACGGGCTTTCCGACCCGGGAAATAACCGCGATTTCGCGGGTTTCGCCCTCCTCAATGCCTATTGCCGCTTCGTTTCTCGGGATAAAGCCGCGGTAGCCGTTGACATCCACTATCAAGTTATGGTTTGAATCGCACATCTCCGCCCGGCCTTCGATGATTGTGTTCGTCTCCATCGCGTTAATCAGGCTCTGCAATGTCGCGGTATGTTTTTTGTTTCTCTCGGTATTAAGCAAAACGCCCTCGGGCAAATAAATCTCCTGATGCATATTCCGCCTCCTTGATTTATACTTCTGATAAGACCTTTATTTCATTTATATGCAGAGCCGCGCGCTATATTTCCTAAATATTTCGGGCACAAAAAAGCCGGGGCAGAAACCCCGGCTTTGCGGCAAACGGACAATCAATCTGTCGCGCTATTCATATTTATGCTCCCCCTGAGGGGGAGTATAATCACATTTTCTCTTCACTTTTCACTCTTCACTGTCACGTGACCTGTCACGTATAATCAATTCGCGCAGCGCGTCAACGCACAGCCGCACGGCGTTACCGCTGTCATGGGACGCGCCGCCGTCCGGAGCTTCCTGGTTCCACAGCACATGATAGCACGCGCCGCAGCGCACGCCGAGCGCGGAAGCCGCTACAAACAGCGCGGCGGTTTCCATTTCGCTCGCAAGGGCGCCGAGCTTCTTCCACGCGTTCCAGTTATATCTGAGAAGCTCCCCGACGGGCATACGGTCCGGTGAATGCTGCCCGTAAAACGAGTCCTTGCTCTGTACGACGCCGACATGGTATCTTGCGCCCGCGGCCTTCGCGACGTCCGCAAGGGCACGCACAACCTCAAAATCCGCGACCGCGGGATACTCGACGGGCGCGTATTCCCTGCTTGTGCCCTCTGCCCGTATCGCGGCGGTGGCTATGACAAAATCGCCCGCGCGGACTTTTTCGCAAATGCCCCCGCATGTACCGACACGGATAAACGTATGGGCGCCGAGCATACAAAGCTCCTCAATGGCTATCGCGGCGGACGGGCCGCCGATACCCGTGGACGTGACCGAAACCTTTTCGCCCTCAAGCATGCCGGTATAGGTCGTAAACTCGCGGTTTTCGGCTATAAGGACCGGCGATTCGAAACACGCGGCAATTTTCTCGCAGCGCGCCGGGTCGCCCGGCAGGATGCAATATCCCCCGACGTCTCCGGGAGCGCATTTTATATGATACGAAGCCAAAGAATCCATGGCGACCTCCTTACCCTTCCTGCTCGCGTACAATCTTTTTTATTCGCTTTTCCGCCTTATGTCTCGG
This sequence comes from Clostridiales bacterium, assembly GCA_012515925.1. GTDB lineage: Bacteria > Bacillota > Clostridia > Oscillospirales > JAAYXM01 > JAAYXM01. The sequence continues at coordinate 4,526 of JAAYXM010000198.1, read as the reverse complement.
AATCTCAACAACATGCGAACAGCCCGTACAGCGCAGCTTGAAATCCATGCCGGTTCTCAACACCTCGAAGGTGTCGGCGCCGCACGGATGGGTTTTTTTCATATGCAGAATATCGCCCAAACGAATATCCATATAATCACTCCGTGTATCACCAGGTTATATGCTTCATCCAACTTTCCCCGCTCTCGGACTTCTTGTCTCTCAACATCAGTTCATCGATAGCTTCTAACGGCGATTTGCCCTTATACAGCACCTCGTATACCTTTGCGGTTATCGGCATCTCGATTTTCGCCTTCTCGGCAAGCAGCATGCCCGCCTGTGTCGCATAGTAACCTTCCACGACGGCGCCGACCTTTTTGACAGCCTCTTCGGGCGTCGCACCCTCGCCTATAAGTATTCCCGCCCTGCGGTTTCTCGAGTGCATCGACGTGCAGGTCACTATCAAATCCCCGATACCCGCAAGGCCGGCAAAGGTCTCGCTTTGACCGCCGAGTGCCACACCGAGCCGGGCCATTTCGGCAAGTCCCCGTGTCATAAGCGCGGCTTTTGTGTTGTCGCCGAGCTTCATGCCGTCGCATATGCCCGCGGCAAGCGCTATTATGTTCTTAAGCGCGCCGCCGAGCTCAACGCCGACAATATCCGGCGTTGTGTAGACGCGAAAGCTCCTGTTCATAAAAACATCCTGGACAAGCCCGGCCGCGCGTTTTGACTTTGAGGCGGCTATAATCGCGGTAGGTATATCCCGCCCGACCTCCTCGGCATGGGAAGGCCCCGAGAGCGCCGCCACGTCGAACTTTCCGCCCGTGTTGCACGCGATGATCTCGGAAAGCCGCCTGCCGCTTTCCCTGTCGATGCCCTTTGATACGTTTACGATTACAGTTTTTGGCGAAAGCTTGTCCGAATATGCCTTTGAAATATCACCCACCGCGAACGAGGGCACCGCGTTAATCACGATACCCGCGTCCTTCACGCAGGACAAATCGTCAGAAAGACTGAGGTTTTCCGGGAACATTACCCCGGGCAAAAACCGCTTGTTTTGTCTGTCCTTCGTAAGGTTTAAATGCTCCTCCTCCAAAAACGACCAGAGCACGACGTTTTTTCCGTTTCTCGCAAGCATTACGGCAAGCGCGGTGCCCCATGCGCCGCTGCCGATTACGGCTATATTCACCGAAATTCATCCTCCCGGTATTTATTCTTTTTTGCCCTTCCTAAATGAAAACCGCCTCTCCTGCCCCGAGAAAATTCTTTTAATATTGGCTCGGTGCAGGTATACAACCGCGGCGGAAATAAACACGCCGAATATCAGGTAAACCGTGTCCATGCCGTACAGCGCGTAAACGCCGACGGGCAGCGACAGGGCGGCGCAGACAGATGCCAGCGATACATATCCGAATAACAAAACCACGATTATAAACACGGCAAACACAATTAAAAACAGCCTGTAGTCAAGCATAACCAGAACCGCGGCCGAGGTCAGAACACCCTTTCCGCCCTTAAATCCGAAATAAACCGGAAATGAATGCCCGATTACGGTTAAAACACCCGCTATCAGTTTTCCGAGTGTACCCGCCGTACCGAAGTCTCGGAGCAGATAACCCGCAATCAGCACCGCCGCGACGCCCTTAAGAGCGTCCCCGAGCATTACGACAGCCGTGGACGCGCCGCCCATCATCCTGTACGCGTTGGTGCTGCCCGCGTTTCCGCTGCCGTAGGTGCGGATATCGCGTTTATAAAAAAGCCGTGATATAATAATCGCAAAATTCAGGCTGCCCAGAAGATATGCCGCTATTGCCGCCAAAGCATAACGCAAAACCAAACTCATACTCAGCCGACATCTCCCTTCTGCCTTATTACCATTCGAATCGGAGTTCCCTCAAGTCCGAACACCTCGCGGATACGGTTTTCGAGATACCTCTGATACGAAAAATGGAAAAGGCTCGCGTCATTGCAGAATATGACAAAATTCGGAGGCTTTGTACCGGTCTGGGTCATATAATAGATTTTAAGCCTCTTGCCCCTGTCCGTCGGCGGCTGAACGCGCACCGTGGCGTCGGCAAGCACGGAGTTTAACATACCCGTCGCAATCCGCCTGCTGCTCTGCTCGTAAACGTGCCGGATAAGCGAAAACAGCTTATCCACCCTCTGTCCGGTTTTCGCGGAGATAAACACAATCGGCGCGTAGTCCATATACGCGAGCTCGCCCCGGATACGCTTTTCGGTTTTATCGAGGGTCCTATTGTCCTTTTCGACGGCGTCCCACTTGTTTACGGCGATTATAACCGCCTTGCCCGCTTCATGGGCAAGCCCGGCAACCTTTGTATCCTGCTCGGTAACGCCCTCCTGCGCGTCTATCATGAGTATGCAGACGTCGCTTCGCTCCACCGCGAGCCTGGAGCGCAGCACCGAGAATTGCTCAATTCTGTCGTTTATACGTGATTTTCGCCTGATTCCCGCCGTATCGATAAACGTAAATTTCCCGTATTCGTTTTCATAAGGCGTATCCACCGCGTCCCGCGTCGTGCCGGGGACATCGCTGACTATCACCCGGTTTACGCCCAGAATCCTGTTAATCAGCGAGGATTTACCAACATTCGGCTTTCCGATAACCGCGACCTTGATATCGTCCTCTTCTTCGACTTCGGCGCTTTTTTCGGGAAACCGCGCGACGACCTCGTCGAGCAAATCCCCGGAGCCGTGGCCGTGAAGCGCGGAAACCGCTATCGGGTCGCCCAGTCCTAAATTATAAAACTCGTAGAAATCCGGAGGGAGGGTTCCCACCGAATCCGCCTTGTTTACGGCGAGTATCACCTGCTTGCCGGAGCGCAGCAGAAAATCCGCCACTTCCTTGTCCGAGGCGGTGACGCCGGTTTTTAAATCGGTAAGCAGTATGATAACGTCCGCGTGGTCTATCGCTATCTCCGCCTGCTCGCGCATGAATTTTAGCAGCTCGCTGTCCGCTCTCGGTTCGATGCCGCCCGTGTCGATGAGCGTAAAGCTGACGCCCGCCCAGTCGCAGTCTGTATAGAGCCTGTCTCGCGTGACCCCCGGAGTGTCCTCTACTATCGACATCCGCTTGCCGACAAGCCTGTTAAACAGCATGGATTTTCCGACATTAGGTCTTCCGACAATCGCAACAACCGGTTTATGCATTTCGTCTTAACCTTTCTTTACGCCGTCATTAATTATAGCGTCTAAAAGCGCGGGTCCGTTATTGGGTACGGGTATGATTCGAACACCCAGCTCGCGCTCGGCCTGCGAAACCGTGACATCATCAAGAAAAACCGTGTCCCGGTAACGCAGCATGACCTCGGAAATCAAAACCCTTCCTTTAACTCCGGCGGTCTTCAATCCGTCAATCAGATCCCCGCCGGTAATTAAACCCGTAACATTTACATTATTTCCGAAAAACGTGTTTTCTATAGGAAGTATATTCCCGTTAACTATATTATTGCATTTTTTCATAAGTTCGTCAACGAGTCTTGCGATAAACGGCGCGGCGGAAATTCCGGTAGCGATTGTAAAGTCATCTAACTTTACATTTCCCTCAAGTCTTTCAAGCTCATACATAAACTCGTCGGTAAACAGCCTGATAAGCCCGACGCCGTTTTCAAGCTGCGGATAATCCTCGTAGTATTCCGCTTCCGGGATGGCACGCTTTGCTTTGATATAAAGCTCGTCCGCCGCGTATACAATCCTGCTGCCGTAAAGCTTTAGGCATTTCCCGCCGAAGTCTTCTACTATTTCAATTATCCGTTTCGCGGCGTATTCGTCCACGGGTTTCAGCAGCGCAAGCCCCTGCCTGTACCGTGTCAGACCTACGGGTACCACCGAAACGCTGTTGACCTGCGGCGCAAGGCTTACAAGGTCAGCAAGCGTCCGGGATAAAACATCGCCGTCATTTATTCCCGGGCAGATAACAATCTGGCAGTTTAAAGATATATTGCCCTCAGCGAATTTCTTTAAAATATCAAAGCATTCGCCCGCCCGTTTATTCCCGAGCATAAAACGCCTGATTTCCGGGTCTGTCGCGTGAACCGATACATTAATCGGGCTTAAGCGCATGTCTGTAATGCGCTCAATATCCCGCCCGCTTAAATTCGTGAGCGTAATGTAATTTCCCATAAGGAAAGACATGCGCGCGTCATCGTCCTTGAAATAAAGGGTTTCCCGCATGCCCTTCGGAAGCTGGTCAATAAAGCAGAAAACACACTTGTTCGCGCAACTTCTTTCTTTATCCATAAGATAGCTTTCGAAAGAAAGCCCTAAGTCCTCACCCTCGCCTTTTTCTATGACGGTTTCGCGGCCGTCGAGAGAGAGCGTGAGCCTTGACTCATACGAGTGGAATTTATAGTCCAGCACGTCCCGGATTTCCATGCCGTTTATCGCGCAAAGCATTTCCCCGGGCCTGACGCCCGCCTTATACGCGGGGCTCCCCGGCATAACCTCGATTATCCTCGCTGCCATTTTACAAACCTCATATGCCTTTCTCAGCCGGTAAATCCAGTAACATCTCACCCCTCCGGGGA
>JAAYXM010000197.1 GCA_012515925.1 Clostridiales bacterium | reverse complement strand
GCTCTTCCGACGTCAAGTAAAAGCTTTCCGTCTTCCGCGAGCTCCGCGCCGATAATCTCATATACCGCGTTTTCCGCTCCGTCGTTTTCAATACAAACAAAGCGTCCGACTAAATCCTCAGGATCAATCTGCTGGTCTACCGTAAGTGTTAAACTATTCTCCAAAGATAAGCTCTTTGTAAAATCATATACCTTTCCCGTAGCCGCGGCAACAGCCGTAGTATCCGCTAAAACGTCGCCGTCCTGAATGTATGAGTATATCGGGTTTCCATCTCCGTCCAGGCTGTAAACGCCGACAAAGCCCCGGAAATCGAATAAATCCGCGATACGATATAAAACGGTATTGTTTGTAGCATAGATAATGTAGTCTACGCGTCCGCTTAAATGTGTTACCTTAACCGCGCGGACCTCATCTCCGGGCTGAACCTTTCCGGATATTCTTTCGGCGCTTACAATCTCAATATCTTTCAGATACGGTTTGTCCCGATACGGTTCAAAGGTCGTTGTGAATAAAGTATCGAGATCCTTTCCTTTGCGGCGCGCCAGAACATACTCAAAGTAGGGTATGGAATTGTTTTCGGCCCTCTGCGGAGGATATCCTCTGGCGAGGCTTACCTCATCCAGATAGAGGCCTGCAGGCATTGTCATGCGCAGACGGATATCCTGAGTTTTATTTAAAGCTCTGTTGAAGTCCTTTATTTTGAACTCAACCGAAAAGCCGTTTGAGCCGTGAGCAGGTGAACGTCTGACATGATTAAGCCAACTGAAGCCTATCGGCTGAGTGGTGTCCGGGCCGTACGGTACCGCGGCGCCGGCATATGTGCCCATCGGTTGTTCGATAAGATTTAAGCCCTTAACATCGGTTATCTCATCGGACTGCGCATGGAAACTGTACAGGTGGTCATCACCGCCGCGAACCCGGAAGAAATCCACACCGTATGACACTTCGTCATTTGCCTTTACCATTACTACCGTTCGCCTGTAATCTTTGACAACTAACGGATACGCTTTGGGTGTTTCGGCATCCATCACCGCGACAAATCCATCGTCATCAAAATGCATCGGATTGCCGTTGGCCGCAAGCTTTGACTGCATTGACTGATTAACCATGACCGTGTTGTGGCTTAAAGTGTTATCTATCCATTGTTTGACACTTACATCGGTAGTATTAACACCGTACCCGAGGTCGGGAGTCAATTCCAACCCGTATGCCTGGATTCCGATATTAAGTGAATCATTATTGCCGTGCCGCAGGGTAATTCCGTGCGTCATGTATATACTGTGCTGAGTATCATCGTCCCCGGTATCCGACTCATACAGTCCGCCCCGGCGCAGAATGGAAAACCCGTAAGCGGGCAGCTGCTCACTGCGGTCAAAGTCATATTCGCCGTACTCATCTATTATTTTCTGTATATCGTTCGCTACGTTTTCCGGGTCTTTGGTGAAAATACCCGCACGCAGATTCTTAGTGGAATTCCCATTAAGAAAATATATCAGCTGCGCTGCGCGAATATCTCCCGTCTGTAAAAAGCCTTTCATCGTCGTATCGATTGTAGGGGTTAAAGACCTTTTTGACGCCGTGCGGCCCGAATGTCCGATGGGTAGTGTTACCCGCCGATTGATTGTCAATGGCAGCATTGAGATTAACATCTGCCGTATGCGCGGATGTTGATAGATATTCGCGTTTTCGTCGTTATAGCCCTCCATCGCGTCGGCTATCTCAAGAAGGCTGTTTAACCAGCCGTAATTATAGCCCGGGCTGACCTCAAGACCGTGTCCGTCCCTGTCGACAGATTCCAGAATACGGGGCAAAACGTCACCGCCGCTTACGGCATCGGTAGATTGGGGCAGCGGCGCGCGCATAATCCAATCCATCCACTCTTCTGTATCCGGCGAGCTGTCAAGCACGAGCGCCGCCAATGCCATTGCCGATTGATGCGTACCGAAGTTCGAGTAAATATCCTTGTCTTTACATGCTTTGGCAACTTCTCTGATAAAGTTGGTCTCTATATTTTCACGAATCTTCGAAGGATTGCTTTTGTCATTGACAAGCCCCATTTCTGCCGCCTTATCACGTAAAAACCTGACAACATACGGGTCGTCATAAACCGGGAAGAACGCGTCATAGGCGCCCAGGAATACTTTTACAAGCATCGGCTCCCATTCTCTGCCTAAAATTCTGCCGAGTCCGTCTCCATATGTGTTCGCATGTGAATACTCTTTGTAATCGGAGATTTTAAATCCGGGATACACATCGGCAATACGGTCAAGTACGATAGCACCGGTTCGGCCGTACTTGCTTTCCCCCGTAAACAGATACGCGTTTGTTAACGATTCCAGTGCGTCAAGGAATAATCCCGCGTTGCTCGCATAGCTTGTCCTGTACCATACACCCCAATGATGATAGTAGGCAATATAGGCGTGTACCTCTTCGACGCCGTTAGCCCAAACCTTACCCGTTTTATAGCCGAAGCCGTCATCAACTCCCCATCCTTCACCTTTTTCGGGGTAAAGCATGTTCTTTAAGTATCCCGGCTTTCCTTGTTCTACAAGCTCATTATTTCTTTCATGAGCACGGTTGACGTCAAAGATTCTCTGCTCATCCAGCCCGAGCTCATAGAAACCCGCGAAATCGTTCGAGGGGAATTTACGCTTGCAATCCGGACACTGTATCTTCCACGGGCTTGTCAACGGATTGGTAATCCAGGGGTATACGAAATACTTATTTCTTAAGTCGGCGCCGCAATACCTGCAGACAGTTCCTTCAGGGTCAGCGTATAATCCGGCAATAATACTCCTCGGGATTCCCTGTGATGTTACCATGTTCCATAATTGTTCCGCTTTATCAACGTATTTATCGGCTTTGTTGCGAGCGGATTGCATCTGTGTTCTCGCCCAGGAGTATTTACTTATATTTTCATGTGCCGCCTCTACTTTTTCGGCCGTATAGAAGGTTGACGCTTTTTTACCTCGGCTTACGGAAACAAACATACCGCCGGATCTTGAGATGTTGCCGATACTGACCTCGGCCGTTATATAGGCACTGCCGACTCCTACAGGCGTAACCCAGCCGTTTTGGTTTACGGTTACTACCTGCTCATTGTCGGAACCATAGCTTATTATCGCGTCCGACATATCGATAATCTGACCGTTATTGTCCAGGCATGTGACGATTAGCTGCTCACCCGGTGAATCCTCTCCGAGTATCGTATTGACCGCGCTTAACTGTACGGTCTCAAAGCCGTCCTCAGTTACCGTAACACCTAAGGTTTTTGTAAGCGTTTTTCCCTGGAATAATGCCGTAGCGGTCAGAGTGGCGCTTCCGACGCCGACCGCGGTTATTCTGTCACCCGTTACTTTGAAGACCGATTCATTGCTGCCCGTGAATGAATAGCTTACGTCCGCGCCCCGGATAATTCGTCCGTCACTTAGCGTTATGGATGTAAGAATACGTGAAGTATCACCACTATACAATAAAGAGTTTTCCAATTCGACATTTATTCCGGTCGCAGCGGTGCCATCTACAATAACATCCACACTGTCGGTCTTTGTTTCCGAACCGACAACGGCAGTCAGAGTAATTTCGGCAATGCCTTCCGAAAGCGCCGAAACGGTACCGTCATCATTAACCCGTAACACCGAGGGATTATTGCTGATAACCGTTTGGCTGCAAAACGGGTCATCTCCGCCTTCGAGCAGATTGCCGAATCTGACTTCCCGTCCGTCGGCAGTCACAACCTTTGTGCTGTAGCTTGTGCGCTCACCGACAGCAAGTCTTGCCCTCGTTAATGAAAGTTCAACCTCATCAATCCCCGGCAGCTCATCAAGATAATGAAAGGCCATTAAGCCCGGATAATGTTGAAATCCCGTACCGCTTGGGTCTGTTGTGCCTATTGAGCGTATGATAACAGAATTGATGCCTTCTTCCAGATAAACACTGTTCATCTCCGCCAATGTACCGTATATTACTCCGGCGCGGTTGTTATTAAAATCGTACTGTCCCATATAGCGTCCGTTGACATAAACCGCCGCCAATGCTCCGTTAGCGTAATTTCCTCCTCTGAAAAAGAAGGAATAATAACCGGGTTTTCGCGCCAGAAAATCAATAGCCGTATCCGAGGCACGCGGGGTGTTCGCCGAATTGACCTGTGCCTGGAAACCGAACGACTGGAATAAATATCCGTTAGACAGTCCCCCGACATAAGCCGAGCTCAGGTCGGGATTAATGCGCCATCCGTCGGTTTCGAGCGTTGCCGAACGCGCGTTGCCGGTTGCCTGATATCCGACAAAATCCATAACGATGCGGTTTATATCGTCGCGCGCGCGAACCTCGATATCCACCTCATTGCTTATATGCTCGGTACCCGCCGCGTTAACTTTCGCGCGCACCTTCGCATGGCCTGCGCGAATACCGGTTATTCGGCCGTTATCGGCTACGGCTACAGTGTCGGCCGGATTGCTCTCGACAATTTCATACGTAATATCCGCGTTTGAAAAATCCGCCTTATAGCCGCTTGTCATAACGCCATCCGGTACCAGCCAGGAGCTTGAAAACGGTTCAAGCAGAAGCGTGTCCGGACCGAGTGTAAACCCGGCTAAAGAGGAGCTGTCCCGAACCTGTATTAAGCATTTTCCGTAACACACTACCCCTTCAGCTTCTACATATGCACTGATCTCGGCACTTCCGGCGCTTTTAGCGGTTATCTCGCCGGTGTCGGTAACCTCCGCCACGTTTATATCGGAGCTTTCATAATATACTTTCGCATTCGCGAGGTCCACCGGTGTGTCGTCCATACGAACCGCGGATAAGCTGCTTGTTATACGTTCGCCCGGGGACAG
>JAAYXM010000196.1 GCA_012515925.1 Clostridiales bacterium | reverse complement strand
ATTTTGCCGTCGAATATAACGAAAATCCTGTCCGCATCCCGGATTGTGCTTAGCCTGTGCGCGATTATAAAACAGGTTTTATTGCGCGTCAGTGACAGCATGGCCTGCTGAATCTTTATCTCGGTTCTCGTATCCACGTTGCTTGTGGCTTCATCCAGTATAAGTATCTGCGCGTCGGAGAGCGCGGCGCGGGCTATCGCCAGAAGCTGCCTTTGCCCGGCGCTTAGGATTTCGCTGTCGTTTGAAACCACCGTGTCATACCCGTTGGGGAGGCGGATTATAAACGAATGAGCGTAGGCCATCTTCGCGGCCGCTATTACCTCCTCGCGCGTCGCGTCCGGCCTGCCGTAGCGGATGTTTTCCTCGATTGTGTCGGTGAAAAGCGTCATATCCTGCAAAACCACCGAGAAATTGCCGCGCAGGCTTCGGCGCGTGTATTTAGTAATATCCGTACCGTCGATGTGTATTGCGCCGCTGTCTAACTCGTAAAAGCGGGTAAGCAGGTTGACTATCGTGGTTTTGCCCGCGCCCGTCGGGCCCACAAGCGCGACAATCTCGCCGCGGCGCACGTCAAACGATACGTCGTGCAGCACCGGGCTGTCCTTTGTGTACGAAAAATACACGTTTTTAAAGCCGATATCCCCGCGAAGACTCATAAGCTCTTTCGCGTCCGCCGTATCCGCCGGCTCCTCGGGCCTGTCGAGTATCTCGAACACGCGCTCCGCGCCAGCGAGCGCGGACTGAATTACGTTGAGCATCGCGGCGATGTCGTTAAGCGGTCTTGAAAAATAACGCGAGTATGACAGAAAGCTTGTTATAGTACCCGCGCTCGCCGCGCCGCGAAGCGCGAGAAACGCGCCGACGCAGGTAATGCTCGTAAAGCCGATGTTGTTAATCACGTTCATCATCGGCATCATCGTGCCCGACCAGATTTGCGCCTTGACGGATACGGCGCGCAGATTGTCGTTTACTTCCTTAAACTCCTCGATTTCCAAGGCCTCGCGCTGGAAAGCCTTTACTATGCGCGAGCCCGTGATGTTTTCCTCAATCCTGCCGTTTACGATTCCCAGAAGCCGCTGCTGTTCGCGGAAATACTCACGCGTCCTTGTCGTAACGGTTTTGCTGAGCGTGAACACGAGCGGGACGACAATAAGCGCGGCAAGCGTCAAAACCGGGCTCATAACAAGCATAAGGACAAGCGAGCCCAATATCATAATCAGCGAGGACATAAACTGCGTGGTGGTCTGGGCAATCGTGCTGCTGATGTTGTCGATGTCGTTGCTGATACGGCTCATGATATCCCCGTGCGAATTCGTGTCAAAAAACGTAAGGGGCAGCTTCTGCAGCTTGTCAAACAGCGTTTTGCGAAGGCCCTTTACGAGCTTCTGACTCACGCCCGTCATAAGATACCCGCGCAGGAATTCAAAAGCGGCTCCCGCGAGGTATACGATTAAAAGAAATGTCAGTACATTAATAAACCGGCTTGCGTGCAAAACGCCGGTTTTTATATCGAAGCTGTCAACCGCGAGGCCGATAAGATAGGGAGCGGCGAGAGACAATAACGTCGAGGCAAGCACGAGAAACAGTATGAATATAAGCATCGGCAGCTCGCGCATATAAAAGCCCCAGAGCCGTTTAAGGGTACCGATAGTGTTCTTCGGCTTTGAAGACGGCATAAAGCGCGACATGGGTCCGCCCGGGCCCCGCCGGATGTTCGGGATTTGGATATCTTTATAATCACCGCGGTTATTTCCTGACATCTATATCCCCCCTATTCCCCAATCTGCGAGCGGTAAATCTCGCGATACTGCGGGCAGGAGTCCAAAAGCCCGGCGTGCGGGCCGGCCGCGATAAGCCGCCCTTCGTCAAGCACCATTATCCTGTCGCTGCCGATTGCCGTACTGATTCGCTGAGTGACAATAAACAGAATACGCTCTTTTTTAAGCTCCGTAAGACCCTGCCTTACCCTTGACTCGGTAATCGCGTCCAAAGCGCCGATACTGTCATCTATAATCAGCACGTCGGCAGGCTTTACAAGAGCGCGGGCGAGAGAGAGCCTTTGTTTTTGCCCGCCCGAGATATTGACGGCGCCCTGTTTAATGTAATGCTCATACCCGTCGGGAAGCCCGCCGATAAAATCGTCCGCGGCGGAGACGCGTGAGGCGTTTCCGATTTTCTCCGAAGACGCGTTGGTGTCGCCCCAAAGCAGGTTTTCCCTTATTGTGCCCGAAAAAAGCATGCTTTTCTGCGGCGCAACGGATACGCTTTTGCGGTAGGAATAAAGCGGTATTTCGTCCGAATCCTTGCCGTTTATCAGAATTCTGCCGCCCGTCGGCGGATAAAAACGTAAAAGCAGCGAGACAAGCGTACTCTTGCCCGACCCCGTCGGACCTATAATAGCGATACTCTCGCCCTTTTCGCATTCGAAGGAGATATCCGATAAGGCCGGCTCATCGCTGCCCGGGTATGAAAAGGTTACGTTTTCAAACCTAATGCTCTCAATCGGGCAGCGCTCCCCGTCATCTGACAGAGTTTCCTCGGGCTTGAAAAACACCTCTTCGATTCTTTCCGCCGAGGCCTTCATGCGTATGAACATGTTCAGCACGTTTGTCATCATCATAAGTGACATAAGTATCTGAGTCATATAGTTTACAAGCGCAATAACAACGCCGATTTCAACAAAGCCGCCTCTGAGCTTAAAGCTTCCGAACCACAGGATTAAGACTATGCCGGTATTTACCGCGAGCGTCATAAGCGGCGTGAAAACGACAAGCACGCGCTCGGCGGCAAGCGAGCGCGAGGTCAGCTCCGTATTTGTCCCGTTAAACCGTTCTTCCTCATAGTCGTAGCGCCCGAACGCCTTAATCAGCCGCACTCCGAGCAGGTACTCGCGCATTGTCCGGTTAAGCTTGTCTATTGCGCGCTGGACCTTGGAAAACAGCGGGTATGTAAGTCTCATACTGAAAAATATCAGGAAAAACACGACTATTACGGAGCATATCAGAATCAGCGACAGCCTGAAGTTCAGCATAATCGACATAAAAATACCGCCGAAGCACAGCAGCGGCGCTTTAAGGAATATCCGCATAAGCCCGCCCGCAAAATGGGCGGCCTGGTTCACGTCGTTCGTAAGGCGCGTAATCAGCGACGCGTTGTCGAGCTCGTCTAAGCTTCTGACGGAATAATACTGGATTTTGCGAAACAAATCAAAGCGCATATCAGCGCTCAAGTTCTGAGATACCCTGCCCGCCATGTAGTTTCGGATTACCGCGAAAACCGCGCCGAAGAGCGCCACGCCGAGCATGATTGACCCGTACAGAATAACCGTGTCCAGGTTGTTTTCGGCGACGCCCTTGTCGATTACTCTTGATAGAATAGTCGGCTGCAGCAGGTCGCAGACCGCCTCAAGAAACACGCAAAATACGCCCGATATAAACATAAAACGGTATTTTTTCCAGTATACTTTAAAAATCCCCATGGCTTTTCCCCGATTATTCCTTCAGATTACGCGCGTTCGGCAGACTGTCTATTATGCCGTTCAACTCCGCTCCGGCAAGCAGTATCACACTTGCCACATATAACCATAACGTCAGCAGCAAAACCGCGCCGAGTGTGCCGTACAGCGCGGATTCCTTCATAAAGTATTCTACATACAGCGAAAAACAAAACGAAAGCGCGACAAATCCCGCCGTGGACAATAACGTACCCGGCAGGATGCCGAAAAACGTTAGCTTTTTATTCGGTATAACATAGTACAGCAGCGCCAGTACGAAAAACATCGTCATAATAAGCGAAAGCCACCTGAAGATATTAAGCACGGACACAAGCTCCACGGGTATTCGAAGCAGTGAGTGAAGCCTTACCGCGAGGTCCTGGCTGAACGCGACGAAGAAGACGGATATCAATACGAGTATTCCGAGCATCAGAATAAACATCATAGAAAGCATGATGTTGCGGAATATCCCGCGGTTTTCGTCGATGCCGTAGGCGTTGTTTATCATGCTGCCGAGCGTGCGCACCGACCTTGAGGCGGAAAATATAACGACCACTATACCGAAGGACAAAAGGCTCATGCTCTGGTTCTGAGTTATATGCTCCACATAAGAGCTTACAAGCTCCACAATCTGCTCCGGAAAAACCGGCGCTAAAATATCGATTACCGCGGTTTCCGAGATATTAAACGAGCCTATAAGCGCGTTAAGAAATATCAAAAACGGAAAAACCGACAGCAAAAAAAAATAGGCTAACTGCCCGCCGGCCTGGGCGATATTGTGTTCGTTGAAGCGCAAAAACAGGCTTTTCAAAACAAAAACCGTGACACTGTCACCCGGCTTTGCTTTAAGCAGTTTATTTAACAAAAGCATCACACCCGACAGAATTTACAATTAATATTATATACTAAAAACCGCGTTAAGAGAAGAGTGAAAAGAGAAAAGACAAGAGAAAAGTGAAAAGAGAAGAGTTAAGAAAAACAAGAAAGAAAGACGCTGACTCCCTCCCCCGGAGGGGGAGGGAGTCAGCACGGTAAGGCTGTAATTAAACATGCAATTTTCAACGCGCAAAAAAAAAAGAAAAAAAGTGTTGACAAAACAAAACAGGGCGCGTATAATATCTGTATATCTTAAACCGATGATTAAGAATAGTAGGTCATTGCCAGACAGCCAAAGAGAGCCGCCGGCGGTGGGAGTGCGGTGCTTGCGGTATGACCGAATGGACTTATGAGGGCGGTCTCAAAGGAAGCTTTTCCGAGTATAGACCGACGGAGTTTTGCCCCGTTACAAGGCAAACGCGTATGATTGTACGTGAAGAGCGGATTGAATATTCAATCAATTTGGGTGGTACCGCAGGAGCAGTTAAATGTAACTCTTGTCCCATATATGGGATAAGGGTTTTTTTATTTACAAAAAAGGAGTGGTTAAAATGTCAAAAATACCGTATCGAACTTATTTACCCGAGGATAAGCTTCCTAAGGCATGGTATAACGTTCGCGCGGATATGCCCGAGCAGCATGACCCGTATCTTAACCCCGCTACACTAAAGCCCGTTACGATGGACGATTTGCTCCCGATTTTCTGCGAGGAGCTGTGCAGGCAGGAGGTCAATACCACCGACCGCTTTATCGAAATCCCCGACGAGGTTTTAAGCTTTTATCGGGTATACCGGCCGTCGCCGCTTATCCGCGCGTACAACCTCGAAAAGGAGCTTAAAACGCCCGCGAAAATCTACTACAAATTCGAGGGCAACAACACATCGGGCAGCCACAAGCTCAATTCCGCCGCCGCGCAGGTTTATTACGCCAAGAAGCAGGGTGTTACGAATCTTACGACCGAGACCGGCGCGGGTCAATGGGGAACGGCTCTCGCCATGGCGGCCTCGTATTTCAAAATCCCGCTTACCGTTTACATGGTAAAGGTCAGCGCGCAGCAGAAGCCGTACAGAAAAGCCATTATGGAGACTTACGGCGCGAAGGTAGTACCCAGCCCGAGCGATACTACCGAATCCGGCCGCGCAATCCTCGCAAAGGACCCGGGCTCCACGGGCAGCCTCGGCTGCGCGATTTCGGAAGCCATAGAAGTTGCGGTCAATACACCCAACAGCAGGTATGTATTGGGCTCGGTGCTCGACCAGGTGCTGCTGCACCAGGCGATTATCGGCAGCGAAGCCAAGGCGGCCATGGATATGCTGGGCGAGTACCCGGATATTATCATCGGGTGCGCGGGCGGCGGCTCGAATTTCGGCGGGATTATGTCCGAGTATATGGGAGATAAGCTGAAAGGCCGCGGCAACCCCTATTTCATAGCGGTTGAGCCGGCGTCCTGCCCGTCGATGACCCGCGGCAAATACGCGTATGATTTCTGCGATACCGGCAAGACAACGCCGCTTGCCAAAATGTATACGTTAGGCTGCGAGTTCATACCCTCGTCTATTCACGCGGGCGGGCTCAGGTATCACGGCATGTCGCCCACGGTTTCCAAGCTCTATCATGACGGCTTTGTCGATGAAGCGCGCGCCGTCAGGCAAAGCGATGTTTTCAAAGCCGCGGCGCTGTTCTCAAAGATTGAGACGATACTGCCCGCGCCCGAATCCGCCCACGCGATTTGCGCCGCGATTGACGAGGCGGTAAAATGCAGGGAGAGCGGCGAGAGCAAGACGATTCTGTTTAACCTGACGGGTACCGGCTACTTCGATATGGCGGCGTATATGAACTATAACGAGGGCAAGCTGGAGGATTATATCCCGACGGACGAGGAGCTTCAAAAAGGCTTTGACTCGCTGCCCAAAATAGACTGAACGACGGTTTGCACGGCGCGTCATACGGTGCGCCGTGCTGTTATTTTGCCGCGTTTGCTTGACAAACGCGGCAATTGATATAAAATTAATAAATAACCCCAAAAAGCTGCGAAAGTGTGTTTTTATGAACAATACCTTCGGCGCGTATCACCCGGTTGTCGGGTTTGGCTTTTTTTTCTCGGTAGTCGTGTTCACGGTGTTATTTACAAACCCGGTTATGGCGGGCATCTCGTTTTTCGTATCGCTGATTTACGCCGTGTATTTAAAGGGCGGGCGGGCAGTGCTGTCCCAAATGAAATTCCTGCTTCCCGCGGCGCTTATGGCCGCTCTGATAAACCCGCTTGTAAACCACCGCGGCGCGAACATCCTGTTCTATACGTTTTCGGGAAACCCGGTTACGCTGGAATCCGTATTGTACGGCTTACTGACCGGGGTTATGCTTATGAGCGTTTTTTTATGGTTTTCGTGCTACGGCGAGATTATGACGAGCGATAAGTTTATTTATATGTTCGGAAAGCCTTTGCCCGCGCTCTCGCTTATCATCACGATGACGCTGTGCTTTGTGCCGCGCTTCGGAATACGGCTTCGGCAGATTTCGACCGCGCAGAGATGTCTGGGGCAAGAAACGAGGGGGACGGGAAAAATAAGGCGCGCCAAAGAAGCTATGATGATACTTTCCGCGATGACCACCTGGGCACTCGAAAACTCAATTGAAACCGCGGATTCGATGAAAGCGCGGGGGTTCGGGCTTCCCGGCCGCACAAGCTTTTCGCTGTATACCTTTACGCGCCGCGACGCGTATGTTTTAGCCCTGATTATACTTTTCTCCGTAATTGTAATCGCAGCCGCGGCCGCGGGGGTTTCGGGAATCGAGTTTTATCCCGTGCTCAGAACCGCGGATTTTTCGTTTATGTACGGTTCTGCCTGCGTTTTATACGGTATGCTTTGCGCGCTGCCGCTTATTCTTGAGGGACTGGAGCAACTTAAATGGACGTATTTCAGATTAAAGATTTGACGTTTACCTACCCTACGGGCGAAAAGCCCGTTTTAAGAGAGGTAAGCCTTGACATAGCCCGTGGCGAGTTTGTAACCCTGTGCGGGAAGACCGGCTCGGGCAAAACGACGCTGCTCCGGCATCTTAAGCCCGCTATTACGCCCCACGGCAGGTGCGCGGGCGAAGTGTTGTTTTCCGGCCGCCCGGTGCGTGAGCTTGACCCGCGCCGGCAGGCGGCGGAAATCGGTTTTGTGTTTCAAAGCCCGGACAACCAGATTGTGACGGATAAGGTCTGGCACGAGCTCGCGTTCGGTCTTGAAAGCTTAGGATATGACACCCGTACGATACGTATCAGGGTTGCGGAAACCGCGTATTATTTCGGTATCGGCGAGTGGTTTCGAAAACCTGTTGACAAGCTCTCGGGCGGGCAAAAGCAGCTTCTGAATCTCGCCGGAATTATGGCGATGCAGCCCTCGGTTCTGGTTTTAGACGAGCCCACGTCCCAGCTTGACCCGATAGCCGCTTTGGAGTTTATACATACAATTCACCGGATAAACCGCGAGCTCGGTGTTACGGTAATAATCAGCGAGCACAGGCTTGAGGAGCTTTTGCACCTCTCGGATAGGCTTGTTGTAATGGATAACGGCGAAATACTCGCGCAGGGTAAGCCCTCCGATGTATGCGTTGACTTAATCGGGCGCGGGCATGATATGCTGATGTCCATGCCGACGCCGGTTCGCGTATACGCGGAAAGCCGCGCCCCGGGCGAGTGCCCGCTTACGGTGGGGCAGGGCAGAAAGTGGCTTTCCACTCTGATAAAAACCCCCGAAGCCGTATCGGCGGACACGGATTTAAAAGAGAAAACCGTTGACGGCAAACCCGCGCTCGAGCTTGATAACGTATGGTTCAGATATGAAAAAAGCTCCGCGGACGTGCTGCGCGGGTTTTCGATTTCGGTAATGCCCGGCGAGATTGTATCGGTCGCCGGCGGAAACGGGGCGGGGAAGACCACCGCGCTTTCAGTTATGTCGGGCGCCCTTAAGCCTTATCGCGGCAAGGTAAAGCTATTCGGGAAGCCGGCATCTAAGGGCGGGAATATCGGAATGCTGCCGCAGGACGCGAAAACGGTATTCTTAACCGACAGCGTAAAGAAGGATTTGGAGGAGGCGGCCGGGAACATAAACCGGGTTTATGAAATCGCGAAGCTTCTGGGTATAACGCACCTGCTTGAAAGCCACCCGTATGATTTAAGCGGCGGCGAGCAGCAAAAGGCGGCGCTCGCGAAGCTGCTTTTGCGGGACCCCGGTATATTGCTGCTTGACGAGCCCACAAAGGGCTTTGACGGTTTCTTCAAGAAGGAGTTTTCAAAAATACTTAAAAGTCTCGCGGACAGCGGGAAGGCAATCGTAATCGTGTCCCACGATTTAGAGTTTTGCGCCGGCGTCTCCGACAGGTGCGCCATGCTGTTTGACGGGATTAACATAACGGAGAATATCCCGAAATACTTCTTTGGCGGAAACAGCTTCTATACTACCGCGGCAAGCCGGATGTCCCGCGGGATTATTTCCGCGGCCGTGACGCCCGGTGATATAGTAAACGCTCTGAAGGAAGAGGGCATATGAAAAACATTGCGGGAAAAGCCGTCGGCGCGCTGCTTGCCGCGGCGGCGGTTATATTCTTATTGCTGCTGCCTGCGGGAAGCCGCGGACGCGGTTACTACTTAATCAGTATAATAATTATAGCTTTATCGATTCTCGGCTTTTATCTTAAGTATGAGAAGCGCCGCCCGATGGCGCGGGATATTGTCCTTATTGCGGTTCTGATCGCGGTCGCGGTTTCGGGCAGGGTTGTGTTTTATATGATTCCGCAGTTTAAGGCAATAATCGCGGTTATAATTATCTCGGGTATCGCGCTCGGCGCGGAAACAGGGTTCATGGCGGGCTCTCTCTCGGCGTTCGTCTCGAATATGTTTTTCGGGCAGGGACCGTGGACGCCTTGGCAGATGTTGGGCATGGGGATTATCGGCTGGCTTGCGGGCTTTTTGTTCGGAAGACTGCGCGTTCCCGCCCGGCGCGGGTATGTATGCGCGTTCGGCGTTATATCAGTATTCGCTATATACGGCGGCATTATGGATTTTGCCTCCATGTTTTTTATCGTGCCCGAGTTTTCATGGAAAGCGCTTTTTGTCTCCTATGCCGCGGGGTTTAGGTTCAACGTCGCTCACAGCATAGCAACGGGAGTATTCCTGTTTCTTCTGACACGCCCTATGCTCGCTAAGATTTCGCGGGTAAGGAAAAAATACGGTATGACCGAATAAGAAGTTTTTCTTTTCCACCGGAGGGGGAAGCACCCAATCGGGCTATGGAAAAAATTCGGCATAATAAGTGAAGGTATTCTCTCCCCCATTGGGGGATAGAAAACACATATGCTGTGCTGAAAATTCACGATAAAATAAACCCTTCTCAAAGTTGTGTTTATTCGTGCTTTTTGATATAATAAACAGAAAACATAAATTACCGATATATCTGAATAATAATCCCGGTTTATTCCGGCGCGCGGCTTGACGGTTTTATTCGGGGGTAGGTTTGTATGACCGATTTGGAACAAAGATATGAAAAGCTCATAGAGAGAATAAAGAGTTATCTGCCCAATGCCGGGACGGATAGAATCCGCGCGGCTTTTGATGTCGCGCGCGCCGCGCACGAGGGACAGAAGCGCCGTGACGGAAGCCCCTACGTCACGCACCCGCTTGCGGTCGCGGAGATTATCGCGGATATGGAGCTTGACACGGAGTCCGTCATCGCGGCACTCCTGCATGACTGTATTGAGGATACCGAGCTTAATTACGAAAAAATCAGGAGCCTGTTCGGGACCGAGGTGGCGGATATTGTCGAGGGCGTGTCCAAGCTCACGAGAATGCCGTATACGAGCAAGGAAGAAGAGCAGATTGAAAACCTGCGAAAGATGTTTCTCGCGATGGGCAAGGACATCCGTGTTATTTTGATAAAAATTGCCGACAGGCTGCATAATATGCGTACGATAGAATATCAGAAGCCCGATAAGCAGCGTGAAAAGGCGCTTGAGACAATGGAGGTTTACGCGCCGCTCGCGCACAGGCTGGGGATGCAGAAAATCAAGTGGGAGCTTGAGGACCTTTCTCTTAAGTATTTAGACCCGGTGGGCTATCAGGAGATTATGGACGAGCTCGAGCGCCGCCGCCCCGAGCGCGTGGAGTTTTTAAACCATATCAAGGACAGAATGGCCGAGCGGCTTAAGCAGGCCGGGATTAACGCCGAGGTCGCGGGCAGGGTCAAGCATTTATACAGCATTTACAGGAAAATGTATACCCAGCATAAGGATATAAGCGAGGTGTACGACCTTTACGCTATGCGCGTTATCGTTGAAACCGTCGCGGACTGCTATAACGTGTTGGGTTTTATTCATGATTTATACCGGCCGATACCAGGCAGGTTCAAGGATTATATAAGCACACCCAAGCCGAATATGTACCAGTCGCTGCATACCACGGTCATAGGGCGGGAGGGCATACCCTTAGAGGTGCAGATTCGCACGCACGACATGCACCATACCGCGGAATACGGCATCGCGGCGCATTGGAAATACAAATCCGGCGTGTCGGGCAAGGACAACCTTGACGAAAAGCTCGCGTGGGTGCGTCAGCTTCTGGAGAACCAGCAGGATGTTGACGGCGAGGAGTTCATACGCTCGCTCAAAACAGATATGTTCGGCGACGCGGTTTACGTGTTCACGCCGAAGGGCGACGTTGTCAGTCTGCCCGCCGGCTCGACGCCGATTGACTTTGCCTATTCGATACACTCCGCGGTCGGAAACAGAATGATCGGCGCCAAGGTAAACGGCAGGATAGTGCAGCTTGACTACCAGCTTAAAAGCGGCGAGATAGTCGAGGTTCTTACGCAGAAAAACGCCCACGGCCCCAGCCGGGACTGGATTAAAATCGCGAAGACCAGCGGCGCCCGCAATAAAATTAAGCAGTGGTTCAAAAAGGAATGCCGCGAGGAGAACATCGCCCGCGGTCGAAGCGAGCTTGACCGTGAGTTCAAGAGACTCGGGATAGAGCTTTCCGCAGCCGACCTTGAGGAGGCTTTCAAAACAGTCTGCAAGCGTCTGTCGTTCAAAGCGCCTGACGAGATGCTCGCGAGCCTCGGCTACGGCGGCATAAAAATAAACCGCGTAGTAAACAGGATTCGCGATGAGCTGCTTCGCGGAAAGCTTCGCGGGCACGAGCAGATTATCGAAAAGCTTAAGGCGGCGCCTAAGCAGAAAACGTCCGACTCGGGCGTTATCGTTCCGGGCGTCGACAACTGTCTTGTGAAGTTCGCGCGCTGCTGCACGCCCATACCCGGGGACGCGATTATCGGGTTTATAACGCGCGGTTACGGCGTTTCGGTACACAGGATGGACTGCAAAAACGTTACAAACGCGATGGAAAACTCGGACGATTTGAGCCGCTGGATTCGCGTAATCTGGGCGGACGACGTGCAGGACAGATTCCAGACCTCGCTGCAGATTTCCGCGAAGGACCGCATGAATCTGCTTATGGATATCGCGACTATCCTAAGCGGGCTTAAAATCCCGGTGCACCAGATGGACGCGAGGGCATTGGGCGACGGGTACGCGGTTATAAATATGGTTATGGACGTTAACGGAACCGAGCAGTTAGAGCAGGTTATAAGCAAGCTAAGAGGCGTTTCCGGCACAATCGACATTAAACGCTCATCAGGTTGATTTTTGTGGGAGTACTAACCGAAGATAACGATAAGGCAGGTAGATTTCGCTTTGGAGATAGTAAGGCTTAAGGTAGGGCTTATCGGGACAAACTGCTATATTGTATATGAAAAAGGCTCGGACAAGGCGTTTTTAATAGACCCGGGCGATAGCGCGAGCAGGATACTCCGTGAATTGGACGAGCGTAAGCTTAAAGCGGAGTATATTATCTTAACCCATGCGCATTTCGACCATGTATTGGGTGTCTATGACCTGCTCGATATGACGGACGCGAAGCTTTGCGCGCACGCGCTTGAAAAAGAAAGACTTCGTGACCCGGAGATTTCCGGGCATAAATATTTTCACGCGAGACGGCACAAGGCGCTCGTGCCGGATATTGTATTAAACGACGGGGACGAGCTTTCCGCCGGCGGCTTGTCCGCAAAAATCCTGCACACGCCGGGGCATTCGGAGGGCAGTATCTGCGCAATTTTAGGCGGCGCGATTTTCTCCGGCGACACGCTGTTTAAGGAAAACTGCGGGCGCTGTGATCTTATAGGCGGCGACTACGGCGAAATGCTGCGCTCTCTGAAAAAGCTTAACAACCTTAAGGGAGATTACGAAATATACCCGGGTCACGGCGAGGCAAGCACACTGGAATATGAGCGGAAAAACAATCCGTACATGTCAGAGGCGTCGGGAGCATGAAGCTTTATCTTGACGGACACGGTTTTATATACCCGGCGCAGCAGATAGCGATTTGCGTTTTCCCCGACGAGCGGCACGAGACAGTCGAAAAAAAGCCGGATGACGGGGACTATGCCGTAATCTCACTCGTGCATGAGGGCGATAATATATACTCCGAATGCGAGCTTTCGAGAAACGGGGAGGTTTACTTCGGCAAAAGCCCGACGGAAAATCGCGGCGAAAACCCCCTTGAGTACGCGAGACACGCGGGGCGGGCTGTCAGGACCGCGTTCTACAAAGCCGCGGTTGAGTTTTTGGGCAAAAACCCGCCATGGGGCGCGGTAACCGGGATTCGCCCGGCGAAAATACCGCTGAAGCTGTTTGAGAAGGGACTTTCGGAGCGCGAAACCGACGGGGTTTTGGAAAACGAGTATTTCGTATCCGCTAAAAAGCGCGCGCTGCTAATCGATGTCGCGCGGTGCGGACTCAGGTTCGAGGCGGAAAGAGAGCCGAATGATTTTTCTTTATATATCGGAATACCGTTTTGCGCCACAAGGTGCGAATACTGCTCGTTTGTGAGCCATTCGATTGAGAAGGCGGGGCATCTCATCGGTCCCTATCTCGACATGCTTAAATACGAGCTTTCGATGTATTCGAAAATCATATCTAAGCTTTCGATGAGACTTAAATCGATATATATAGGCGGCGGGACGCCCACGGTACTGCAGAATAAGCAGCTTGACGACCTTATGGGCTTTGTGTCCGAAAGCTTCGATTTTTCGGATATCGTCGAATATACCGTCGAGGCGGGAAGACCCGACACCGCGGATATTGAGAAAATCCTGACGATTAAGAACCGCGGCGCCACGCGCATAAGCATCAATCCCCAGACAATGGACGACGGGATTCTCGCGGCGCAGGGGCGAAACCATACAAGCGCGGATATTATCCGCATGACGGAAAATGTGCGTGAAACCGGCGGCCTTGCCGTAAACATGGATTTGATTGCGGGGCTTCCGGGCGACACGGTTCTGGGCTTTAAAAGAAGCATAAACAAGGTGCTTGACCTAAACCCCGAAAACATCACGGTTCATACATTGTCAATCAAAAAAGGCTCGAATCTCAAAGCCACGGGCGCGCCGCTGCCAAACGGTGAGGACGTGTCGGAAATGGTGGATTACGCGGCGGAGCGCATAACAAACGCGGGGTATAAGCCGTATTACCTGTACAGGCAGAAGTATATTTCCGGAAACCTTGAAAACACGGGTTACGCGATGCCCGGACACGTCTCGGCATATAATATCTATATAATGAACGAGCTTCATACGATTATCTCGGCGGGCGCCGGGGGTGTTACGAAGCTTGTCTCACGAGACAAGAGCAGGATAGAAAGGCTGTTTAATTCCAAGTACCCGTATGAATACAATAATTCAAGGGATAAGCTTATCGGGCATTTCGAAAAAACCGAAGAATTCCTGAGAAGTTTTTTATAGAGACGCGTTCATTAACCGAAGGGAGAGTTATTTTGTGGTTCTGAATATCAGAGAGATAAACGAAAGAGTAAGAAGTGACGCCAAGGGCTTTGTGCTCGAGTGCGAGGCGGCTTATGCTCAAAAGGTGGACGACGCCGCGCGAAAAATTGCCGGGGGCATTAAAAAAAGCAACGTCGTACTGCTGTCGGGCCCGTCCGGGTCCGGCAAGACCACGACCGCGCATAAGCTTGCCGCGACCCTTGAGAAATACGGAATTAATACGCACTCGATTTCGATGGACAATTATTTTAAAACCGTTAACCCTGATACCGCGCCGCGCACAAGCGACGGCAAAATCGACTATGAGTCGCCGCTGTGCCTTGATATAGATTTGCTTAAGGAGCATATCGCGAAGCTCGCCGAGGGCGAGGAGATTCTGGTTCCGAAATTCAATTTCACCGCCCAGAAGCGCAGCGAAATAACAAAGCCCCTTAAGCTTATGGGCAACGAGATTGTCATAATAGAGGGCATACACGCGTTAAACGATGTTATAACGTCCGCGGCGGGCGGGCACGGCGTCAAGCTGTATATCAGCTCCCGCAGCAATTTCGAGCTTGACGGCGAAATATATTTTAAGGGCACGTGGACGCGTATTGTCCGGCGCACGATACGTGACGAACGCTTCCGCGGCACAAAAGCGGATTTCACCTTAACTATCTGGGACAGCATAAGAAACGGCGAAAAGGCTTATATTTCACCGTTTAAGAACAAGGCGGATATAATAATAAACTCGACACACCCGTACGAGGTTAACATGTTAAAGACCTATTTCCATGTGCCGGAGCTTGATAAAAGCGTAAAAAGATATGACGAGATTAACATGCTCGGAAAGCATATCGGGGTGTTTGGCGCGGTTTCCGAAACGCTTGTGCCGAAGGACTCTTTGCTGCGCGAGTTTATAGGCGGCGGCTGCTTTAAGTATTAATGCTTCTGCTCCCCCGTCGGGGAGCAGAAGAGAGAAAAGAGAAGAGTGAAGAGATAAGGTAAGTTATTTTACTCCCGTGGAGTAAAGTAACTTAAAAAACCGCGCAGGCAAGCTGTGAAGTTTAATTGTCCGCTGTCTCCATCCCCCGAAGGGGGTGGGAGACAGCACAGCATTGAACATGCGGTTTTCACGCGGATATAAGCTTGCATCTTAATCTTATTGCGTATTCGGGCAAAAAAATGGTATAATAGTCAAAACGATGAGTTTTCCGCATAATATAGAATATAACGATGAAAGGGGTTATATGAATATGAACGAGAAGTTAAACGATATTATCCGCAAGATTCGCGCGAGCGCAACAGTCGCGGGCGAGTTCGCCGCTAAGACCGCGGAGTCCGCCGGTAAAAAGGCGAGCGAGATTTACAGTGCGTCGAAAATCAACTTGCGCATATTCGATATAAACACGGATATCGATGTGTTGTATAAGGATATCGGTCGGATAATATACGCGTCCCACAGAAACCAGGAGACCTCCACGGACGAGCTTGAGGCAAAGCTCGCGGCGCTCGACGAAAAAACGGAAAAGCTCGAGCAGCTTAAGGCGGAGCTCATAGCGTTAAAGAACATCAAGGTATGCCACAACTGCGGCGAGGTGTTCGACAAGTCGGGCAGCTTCTGTCCGGGCTGCGGCGCGAGGTATCAGGAGGAACAGGAACAACAGCAATAAAGGAGAATTATCCGCAAATGCCGGAACACAGAATATATCAGGAAAGTGTAAAAGCTGTAACAGAAAAAATCGAAGGGCTTAAGCCGGAGATTCTGATGATTTTAGGCTCCGGGTTAAGCTCTCTTGCCGATATGGCGAAGGATACGGTTTCCATACCCTATGAGGAGATTCCGGGCTTTAAAGCGTCAACCGCCCCGGGGCATTTCGGAAAGCTTGTCATAGGCACGCTCGGAAACAAATGCGTCATGATTATGCAGGGACGCATGCATTACTACGAGGGCTACGGTGTGGAGGAAATCACGTATCCCGTCCGCGTCGCCCGCATTCTGGGTGCGGAAAAGCTAATTGTGACAAACGCCGCGGGCGGGGTTAACGGGGATTTCGAAGTCGGGGATATAATGCTTATTTGCGACCATATCAAGCTGTTCGGGGATTCGCCGCTGCGCGGCAAAAATATCGATACCTTCGGCGTTCGGTTTCCCGATATGACATATGCCTATTCGAAACGCCTTCGCGACATCGCGCGCGGGTGCGCCGAGGATATCGGCGTCAAGCTCAGGGAAGGCGTTTATTTTTATATGACGGGCCCGCAATACGAAACGCCGGCCGAGATTAACGCGATTCGGATTCTCGGCGCGGACGCCGTGGGCATGTCAACCGTGCCCGAGGTAATCTGCGCGGCGCACGCGGGCATGGAGGTTCTGGGATTTTCGCTTATCTCCAACATGGCGAGCGGGATACTGGACAAGCCCTTAACCTGCGAGGAGGTCATGGCGGCGGGCGAGGCCGCGAGAGAGGTCTTCGGCGCGCTTATTCTTAAGTGTCTTGAAAGAATGTAGGGGAGGCGAATTCCTATGGAATATTTGTTTCACGGCGCCATTGTTATTACGATGTGTGACGAAAACCCGGTTATCGAAAACGCGTATGTCGGCGTGACGGACGGGAAAATATCATATATAGGAACGGCAAAGCCCGAAGGCTTTCAAAACGCGAGAAGTATTGACTGCAAACACAAGGTTATGCTCCCGGGGCTTATCAACGCCCATACGCATATACCCATGACATTGCTTCGCGGGTACGCGGACGATTTTGAGCTAAGCGACTGGCTTAATAATCATATCTGGCCCGCCGAGGAAAAAATGGACGAGTCCGCGATTAAGGCGGGGACCATGCTCGGTATCGCGGAGATGATATCGACGGGCACAACAAGCTTTTCGGACACTTATTTCTTCGCGGACGCGATTGCAGAAGCGGTCAGCGAAAGCAGAATCAAGGCCAACCTCGCGAGGTCGATAATAAGCTTTGACGAGAAGGTTGATTTTAACGTTTTTCCCGCCGCGGTCGAGGAGAAAAGCTTTGTCGAAAGATGGCACATGCATGACGGCGGAAGGATTATAACAGACGCTTCGATACACGCGGAATACACGAGCGGGCCGGGTCTCTGGGAAAGCATTGTCGGGTTCGCGAAGGAAAAGAATGTATTAATGCAGGTGCATTTGTCGGAAACCCGCGCCGAGCATGAAAAATGCGTCAACAAATACGGGAAAACCCCCGCCGCCCTGTTTTGCGGGTACGGCGTATTTGATATAAAAACAACCGCCGCCCACTGCGTCTGGGCGACGGACGAGGATTTTATGATTTTCGCGGAAAAACATGTTACCGCCGTTCATAACCCGGTAAGCAACCTAAAGCTCGCCTCGGGCGTCGCGCGGGTTCCGGAGATGATTAAGGCGGGCGTCAGCGTCGCGCTCGGCACCGACGGCACCGCGAGCAACAACAGTCATGACATGTTCGAGGAAATAAAGCTGGCCGCTCTGCTGCACAAGGGCAGGCTCTTTGACCCTACGGCGGTCAATGCGTACGAGGCTCTGAAGCTTGCTACGTTAAACGGCGCCGCCGCGCAGGGCAGGGAATCCGAATGCGGAAAAATCGCCGCGGGCTTTGACGCCGATCTGATTCTTGTGAATATGGACGCGGCGCATCTGACACCGTGCCACAACGCGGTTTCGAACATCGTGTATTCGGCGCGGGGCTCGGATGTATGCTTTACAATGGCGCGCGGCGAAGTTCTGTATGAGAACGGAGAGTATAAAACCCTTGATATAGAGCGTGTTAAGTTTGACGCGCGCCGCGCCGCGAAGGGGATAGTTTAGGCCCCCCCGCCCTTTCGTCATAAACCCGGCTGATCCCGCATAAATTCATACAACGATATTAGGGGGCGAAACCGCCCAGGCCGAAGGTTGTGAATTTATGTGAGAGGTGTACGGAGTCAAAGCTTTCTGCACGGCGCCGCGGTTTTAGCCGCGTCGGGTATAATCGTCAAAATTATAGGCGCGGTTTTCAAGATACCGCTCGGCGCGATACTCAAGCCCGAGGGCATGGCGTGCTTTTCCATTGCCTATAATATCTACGCGTTGCTGTTTGTGCTGTCCACCGCGGGCGTGCCCGTCGCGGTGTCGAAAATGGTGGCCGAGGCTGTGGCGCTTAAGAGATTTAACGAGGTCGGGCGTATCTATAAGGTTTCATATGCCGCGTTCGCGCTTATGGGTATAGTGCTTAGCGTGTCTATGGCGTATTTCGCGGATTTTCTGGCGCGCCTTATGGGAAGCCCCGAATCGGCGCACGCGATTCGTCTGATTGCGCCCGCGGTTATGTTTGTTTCGGTTGTGGGAATAAACCGCGGGTACTACCAGGGCTTTTCGAATATGTACCCGTCCGCGGCCTCCGAGATAATCGAGGCGTCGGGAAAGCTCTTTATCGGGCTCGGCGCCGCGTGGTGGCTGTCCCGGGCGGGATACGGAACAGGTCTTATTTCGGCGGGCGCCGCCGCGGGCGTGACAATCGGCGCTTTTCTCTCGGCGGCGTATTTTATGTTTCTGCCGGAGTATGAGTTTAAGCATCCGGAGACAAAGCTTTTAAAGCGCTCAAAGAGAAGTGTTTTTACGGCTCTTTTGCGGCTCGCGCTGCCAATAACGGCAGGAGCCGCGGCAATAAGCCTTACAAACGTCATCGACAGCGCCCTTGTTATGAATATCCTGCAAAAAAGCGGCGTCCCCCTGCAAAAATCCATGTGGCTTTACGGCTCGTATACATACGCCGCGAACCTGTTCAACCTCCCCAACGCTCTTGTTGCGACAATCGCGGTAAGCCTGATACCCAGAGTTTCGGCGGCGTATGCCAAACGGGATATTAAAGGGCTTAATATGACGGCGTGTTCTGCGCTTAAAATCGCTATGCTTCTCGCTATGAGCGCCGCGGCGGGGCTTTACGCGCTTTCATATCCCATAGTGTATCTGTTGTACGGCAAAAGCATCGACGCCGCGGCAGTCGAAGCTTCGGCGGGTATGCTTCGGACGCTGGCGCTCGCGGTGCCGCTTCTCGCTACGGTCACGCTTACAAGCTCGATACATCAGTCCGTGGGGAATGTCGGGCTGCCCGTGGTTTCGATGCTCGCGGGCTCTATTGTTAAAATTGTCTCAAATATAATACTCATCGGAATCCCCGAAATAAACATTTTCGGCGCGCCCGCGAGCACCGTATTATGCTACGCGGCCGCCGCCGGCGTTAATATGTATTTTCTTATTGTCGATAAAAATCTGAATATAAAATTAATCGATATTTATATGAAACCGATAATAGTCGGGATATTGACCGGATATGCCGCAGAGCGCGTATATTCTGCGTTTTCGGCGTGTTCGGGTGTCGGATTGGGCGTTCTGACGGCTGTTTTTTTCGGCGTAATATCTTGTATAATAGCTATAATTATAACAAAAACTTTAACAAAGAATGATTATGCGTTGTTTTCGGCTGATAAAAAATCACGATTTTTTTTAAAATTCACTGAAAAATTTGAATTATGAAAAAAAAAGCTTGCAGGAGTTGGATAAATATGATAAATTTCTTACAACGAGATAAATACGGCTTTGAAGACCTGATAAGGATTATGGAGATTCTCCGCTCCGAAGGCGGCTGCCCCTGGGACAGGGAGCAGACCCACGAGAGCATCCGTATGAACTTCATCGAGGAAACCTACGAGGTCATTGAGGCAATCGACAGGAAAGACACAACGCTCCTGCGAGAAGAGCTCGGCGATGTTCTGATTCAGGTCGTGTTTCACGCGCAGATTGAAAAGGAGCTCGGCAGCTTCAATATAGACGACGTGGCGGACGGGGTATGTAAAAAACTAATTCTGCGTCACCCGCATATTTTCGGCGACGTTAAGGTTTCGGGGTCCGGTGAGGTTCTCGAAAACTGGGACAATATCAAGCGCTGCGAAAAAGGGCAAAAAACGCATTTTGACGCGCTCGATTCGGTTGCGCGAAGTCTGCCCGCGCTGATGCGCGCCGAAAAGCTTCAGGCAAAGGCGAAAAAAGCCGGCTTTGACTGGCCCTCGATTGAGGGCGCGTTTGATAAACTCGGCGAGGAAATCGGCGAACTAAAGCTTGCGATTTCGGAGGACGGCAATATCGAGGAGGAAATCGGCGACCTGCTGTTTTCGGTCGTAAACGTCGCGAGGTTCTTAAATGTTAATCCCGAGCTTGCGCTCGACAAGGCGAACAACAAGTTCTTGAGCCGCTTCGGAAGGCTTGAAAAGGAAGCCGAAAAGCATGGCGATATGAGGGACATGAATATCGACGAGCTGGACAAGCTCTGGGAGCGGATAAAAACCTTTGAAAGGTAACGGGGAATAGAGAGTAAATGCTCCTTAGTACCTTAAAGATATTATTTTATAGGAGGCTTATTACATGAACAAATCAGAATTGGTAAGTGCGGTTGCAGAGAAGGCGGGTTTTTCCAAGAAAGACAGCGAGAAGCTCGTAAACGCGACAATCGACGTAATTACGGGGGCCCTGGTCAAGGGGGATAAGGTCCAGCTTGTAGGGTTCGGTTCTTTTGAAGTTAAGAAGCGCGCGGCTCGTCTCGGGCGCAACCCCAAAACCAAGCAGACCATTACCATTCCCGCGTCCAAGAGCCCGGTCTTTAAAGCCGGCAAGGCATTGAAGGACGTTGTTTCAAAATAGCGATTTAACCGCAGTATCGTTTGGGGCGAAGTTAATCCTTCGCCCCATATCGTATTATTCTTTTTTATCGGGTAATGTATTTTTATGAGAATAGACAAGTATCTTAAGATATCAAGATTAATTAAACGAAGGACAATTGCGAATCAGGCATGCGACAACGAGCGCGTTTCCGTAAACGGGCGTGTTGTCCGGGCGTCCTATGACGTAAAGCCCGGGGATATCGTCGAAATCCGTTTCGGCGCGAAGACGCTTAAGGTACGCGTGCTTGAGGTGCCGGAGCACGCGGGCAGGGCCGAATCCCGGCTTTTGTACGAGGAAATCAGGGAGTAACACGGTTTCTCGGGCTTTTTGCATATTTCGGGATGTGCCTTAAGCCGGATGAACCGTGAAACGAATATTTTACGCGCTCTTTCCATATATTGTACAGGAATATGGAAGGAGGAGCGGTATTATGCAGTACGATGACAGGACAAGGAATGCCGAGCTGCCGCATAATGTTATTATTGAGGGACGTTCGAGACTCAGCATTTCCGGCGTTGAGGACGTTGAGAGCTTTGACGAAAACTCGGTAAATCTGTATACATCAAAAGGCATGCTGACCATACGCGGCACGGGCTTGCACATGGAACGCCTCAGTCTTGACACGGGTGAGCTCGGCGTCGAGGGCACGATTGACGGCTTGCAGTACGGCGGCGAGGAAGCCCCGGGCGGGTTCTGGTCCCGCCTGTTCAGGTAGGGGCGTTATAATGGGTATTACCGTGTCCGGGCAGACACTGGAGTTCTTAAATTCCGCGGTGTTAGGAGCCGCGCTTGCGGTGTTCTATGACGTGCTGCGCGTTGTCCGCGCCTTCACGCGCGCGGGCAGGCTTATAACCGCGCTGATTGACGGTTTTTTCTGGTTCTGCGCGGTTTGCGCGCTGTTCTTCTTCGTGCTTACGGTTTCGGAGGGGCGCATGCGTTGGTACGTGCTTCTCGGTGTGTTCTGCGGCGGTTTTTTTTACATGTCGACAATAAGCGTGTTGTTTTATGGGGCATTGCGCGTTATAATTAACGTAATAGTAAAGAGTATTGTATTTTGCGTCCGTCCCCTTTATATTATCGCGGGGAAAACATATAAAAAAGCAAGAGCCGTTAAGAGAAGAATAATTATAAAAATGCGCGCGAAAGCAAAGCTTCGCGCTATGAAAAAAGAAGAAAAAAGGAAAAAGAGAATAACGGAATTAAGCTCCGGTGTAAAAAAAGGGAGAATGTATAATGGCGCGAAAAGCAAAAAAAAGAAAAGTCGGATTAATTCCTAAGCTGATATTATTGGCGTTTGTCATATATTCGGTTGTCACGCTTGTTTCGCTCCAGATAAAGATAAAAGATCAGAAAAGCGAGAGCGAGCGCTTACAGCGTGAAATCGAAGCGGAACTTTCGAACCAGGCACAGCTTAAGCAGATTATTGAGGCTCCTGTGGATGACGAGTATATCAGGACCGATGCTCAGAAGCAGGGTTATGCCGCACCCGACGAACAGATTTTTGTCGATACTTCCGGTAAATAATTATTTTCATATAAAAGGCGGGGTGAGTCCGCACTCGTCATATCAAAGGAGGAAGTTCATTAAAGCATGGATCTCGAGATAGGTTCCGTATATGAAGGGAAGGTAACCGCGATAACGAAATACGGGGCGTTTATCGCACTGCCCATGGGCAAAACAGGAATGGTACATATTTCCGAAATCGCTAATTCCTATGTCAACGACATACGAAACCATTTGGAGGAAGGGCAGGAGGTATCCGTCAGGGTCATAGGCATCGATAAGGAGGGAAAAATCAGTTTGTCCATCAAAAAAATGAAAAACGGGGAAGACGCGTCGTTTCATAACGAAGCCGCGAGACGCGATAACCTACCGGTTTCGTTTGAGGATAAACTAAAGCAGTTTATGGCGGAAAGCGAGAGCAGGATGTCCGATTTTAAACAGCATTTAGAAAAGAGAAACGGCTCGCGCCGCCGGCTCAGATAATGAGATTTGTTTAAAAAAGAGGTTGGGGCAATGACTGCTCCAACCTCTTTATCAGTATACGCGCGTTTTTTAAAGAATGATTTTTTCGATTTCCGCGGAGTAAAGCGCGACAATATCGTCGGGGTGCTTCCATATTGTCTTATACGCGGGGTCCTCGCCTTTATCAGAGATTTTGCGTTTATTTTATTCCACCGTAACGGATTTTGCAAGGTTTTTGGGCTTGTCCACATCGCATCCGCGCGCCGCGGCGATGTAGTACGCGAAAAGCTGCAGCGCCGCGACGGTAAGCGAGGGCGTGAACATATCATAGCAGCAGGGAAGCATAAGGCAGTAATCCGAAGCCTCGGAGACCGCTTCCGCGGTAGCCTGCGTCGCGATTGTAAGAACCCTTGCGCCTCGCGCCTTAACCTCGCGGATATTCCCGAGCATCTTTTCGGCGAGCGCGGTCTGAGTCACAAGCGCGATAACAAGCGAGCCCTCCTCAATAAGCGCGATGGTGCCGTGCTTAAGCTCGCCCGCGGCGTATGCCTCGCTCCTTATGTATGAAATCTCCTTAAGCTTGAGCGAGCCCTCGAGCGCCACCGCGAAATCCACGCCGCGCCCGATAAAGAAGATATCCCTGAGGTTGTAAAACCTTGAGGACAGATACTGCAGCTCCGCGGTTTTCGCCAACACCTGATTAAGCTTTTCGGGAAGCTCCTTAATCTCCGAAACAAGCCGCCGCGCGTCGGAGTCCGATATTTCGCCGCGGGTTTTCGCGATATGCACCGCGATAAGGTAAACAAGCGAAAGCTGCGTTGAATACGCCTTTGTGGTGGCCACCGCTATCTCGGGGCCCGCCCAGGTATAGAGCACCTCGTCGGATTCCCGCGCGATTGTGCTGCCCACGACGTTTACGATTGAGAGCACCCTGACGCCGCGCCGCTTTGCCTCGCGCAGCGCGGCAAGCGTGTCCGCCGTTTCGCCGGACTGGCTTATTACGATACATAAATCGTTTTTCTTGAGTATCGGAAACCTGTACCTGAATTCCGAGGCAAGGTCGCATTCGACGGGTATGCGCGCAAGCCGCTCGATTATGTATTTGCCCACCTGACCCACATGGGCGGCGGAGCCGCAGGCCATGATATGAATCCGGTTAATATCCGTCAGAAATTCCGGAGTCACGTTTATTTCGAGATCAATCCCGCAATCGTCGCTTACGCGCGGGGAAACAGTATTTATAAGCGCCCTTGGCTGTTCGTGGATTTCCTTAAGCATAAAATGCTTATAGCCGCACTTTTCGGCGGATTCCACGCTCCAGTCAACCCTTAAGGGGGATTTCGGCACAAGCTCGTAATCCGAATTGAATATTTCTATGCCCTCCGGACGAATACGGGCAATCTCGTCATCCCCGATGATATAATAGTCCCGCGTGTATGACAGTATCGCGGGTATGTCCGAGGCTATGAAATTCCCGTCCTCCGAGGTGCCCGCGATAAGCGGGCTGTCCTTTCTCGCGGCAATTATCTCGCCCGGCAATTCCGAGTTTAAAATCCCGAGCGCGTAAGAGCCCCGGATTTTTGTCCTGACCTTGATGAGCGCCTCGACTATGTCCCCGTTATAGTAGTAATCGATAAGGTGCGCGATTACCTCGGTGTCCGTGTCCGACAGGAAAACATACCCCTTGCCGGTAAGCTTTTCCTTGAGCTCGCGGTAGTTTTCGATAATGCCGTTGTGGACTACCGCGAACCGTCCGTTATTGCTCAGGTGCGGGTGAGAGTTTTCGTCCGTGGGCTCGCCGTGCGTCGCCCAGCGCGTATGGCCTATCCCGCATGTGGTGCTAATCGTAAGGCCGTTAAGCTTATCCTCTAAAACCGTAAGTCTTCCGCGGGTCTTTATCACCTTTATGTTGCCCTCGTCGAATATCGCGACGCCCGCCGAATCATAGCCTCTGTATTCAAGCTTTTTAAGCCCTTCCATAAGTATAGGCAGGGCGTTTTCTTTTCCCGTGTATCCTGTAATTCCGCACATATTATTAAAACCTCCGTGAATTAACTTTAATTATAGAATGCTATTTATCCTGCAAAAGCAGCCTGCCGCGAACCTGTCGTTTGTCGCCGCGGTTGCCCGCGGGTTTTGGGACAGGTCAGGGTCGGTCAGCGGCAGTTGACCGGGAGGCATCCGCCGAAAACTTCGATGAACCTCCGCCTCGTCAACCGAAAAACGGTTCCGGCGCTTCTATATTATGTTTTTCTCATACGTGTCTTAAGGGGACATGGGCATCACTCCCGAATATATAATAAAAAAAGTATATATCAGGCAATGAATAATTTCAACAGAAAAAATAATTTTCTCTTTTCACTGACC
The DNA here is from genome assembly GCA_012515925.1 of Clostridiales bacterium. GTDB lineage: Bacteria > Bacillota > Clostridia > Oscillospirales > JAAYXM01 > JAAYXM01. Next base: position 16,117 of record JAAYXM010000196.1, on the reverse strand, counting down.
GTAAGGGCAGGGGGGAGAATGGTAAATAAACATTGTTTTTTATTGGTTTTTGTACTATAATAAATCCAATAGGCAATAAGAAAGGCAGGTGGAAAGAGTCTATGAAATACCTCCCCGTTGTTTGCTTGATAATACTGCTTTTTACGGGCTGTACCCCGAATTCGTCCGCGGATATTTTCAGGGTACCGGGCCATCCCAAGGAGTACGCCGAATTCAACAACGAACTCAACAGAATAAGAAATGACGGGGCAAGCTTTGTGGAGCCTTCCGCGGGCGCGCACAGGCAGGCCGTACAGCTTATGGATCTGGACAGTGACGGCAGCGACGAGGGGATAGTTTTTTTCAGAGACTCGAACAACACCTATAAGGTTTCGCTCTATTTATTCAAACGAAACGGCGACGGCAGGTTTACCGTGTTCGATATCGTCGAAGGGCCGGGCAGCGCGGTGCAGACCGTCGCGTTTCCGGACCTGTTCGGAAACGCGAATTCCGAAATCGTCGTAGGCTGGGACGGCGGCAGCGACAAGAACAATATTCTAACGGTTTACTCGATGCAGGACGGGATAGTCGAGCTTATGTCGATTGAATACCAGCACTATGTCATATATGACATGAATGCCGACGGGATTGACGATTTAAGCGTCATCTATGACGATAAAACCGGCCGGAAGAAAATAGCCATGTATGTCTGTTCGCAGAACACACTTGTCAAAACATCGGAGACATGGCTTTCAAAGGGTATTAAAAATATCGAGCGCATCCGGACCGGCGTGGCGGACGGGGACTCCGCCTGTATTTATATCGAGAGCACATATGTCGAGCAGGGGCTTGTTACCGACTTAATCGTATTTAACGATAAGCTTGACAATATTACGCTTGACCCGGATTCGGGGGTCAGTCTGGAAACGATGCGCAAATACCCCGCGTTTACGGAGGACGTTAACGGCGACGGGGTTTTAGAGATTCCAAAACCGGTAAAGCTCGCGGGGCCTGACGGCGAAAACGGCGATGCCGTCTGGGGCATACTGTGGCAGCGCGTCAAGCCTTCGGGCAAAAGCTTTGAGGATATCGCATTTACATATCATTCGTATATAGACAACTGGTACATCATGATGCCGGTTGAATGGAGCGAGCACATAATAATCAGATACGAGAGCAAGCGGTTCGGTGAAACCGCCATCGAGTTTTTCGAAACAAGCGTGACCGGCAAAGCGGAAAAGCTGTTTACGATTTATTCGATTACCGGCGACAACAGGGCGGCACTCGCCGGAATAAGCGGCCGTTTCACGCTTGCCGCGAAGGGAAGCCAGATTTACGCCGCGGAAATACATAAGGACCGCTTATTGAAAACGCGTATAGACGAGGAGTTTATCAAGCAGGCTTTCCGCTTCCGGCAGAACGAACTGACTATGGGTGAGAATGTCTTTTAAGTACATATACGGAGGGTTGACATGAAAAAGAAGGTCCTTGTCCTGGAGGACGAGTCGAGTATACGCAGCTTCGTTGTGTTGAATCTCGAACGCGTCGGTTATGAGGTTGTCGAGGCCGAAACCGGCGAGCGCGCGCTTGAGCTTCTGCAGGAAAACCCGGATATCGGTGTTGCGCTGATTGACATTATGCTGCCTGATATCGACGGTTTTGAGGTGTGCCGGCGCATCAGGGGGAACGGCTCAAAAATCGGTATTATAATGCTGACATCGCGCACCCAGGAGATTGACAGGGTTACCGGACTTATGACGGGCGCGGACGATTATGTTACAAAACCCTTTTCGCCCACGGAGCTTGTGGCAAGGATTGACGCGCTGTACCGCCGGCTCGGGGATGTTGTGGCGGAGGACCCGGGGAGACTGATAAGCGGACCGTTTGTGCTGAACACCCGCAACAGGACGGTCGATAAAAACGGCGTACGTATAAAGCTTACTCAGGTTGAGTATTTGATTATGAAGTATTTCATGGATAATCCCGGGCGCGCGCTCTCGCGCGAGAACATGCTGAGCGCGGTCTGGGGCGAGGATTATTACGGCGAGCTGAAAATCGTTGATGTCAATATCAGACGCCTGCGCTTAAAGATTGAGGACGAACCGACAAACCCGAGGTATATCCAGACGGTCTGGGGCTACGGGTACAAATGGGAGCAATAAAGTCGGGAGAATACCGGTCCGACAATGCCGTTTAAGCGAAAGGGGTGAAGCGGGTGCCGCATATCAGGGGGATTAAGTATCGCTGGATTGTAAATAATCTGATATATGTCGTATCGGTGATTTTTATATGCGTAATCATATTTACAATCGGCATTATGAACTACTACTATATTAACCTGCGCACAAATCTTATAAACCGGGCTATAATAAATTCGAGATACTTTAACGAGAATATCAGCACAAGCTTCGACTCGTTTTATACGAACGCGAGACGGCAGACCCTGGATTTCGCCGACAAGGAGATGCTCGAAAGGCAGATTCTCCATTCAAACGGCAGGATAATGTTCTCGTCGTCGGGGCTGCCCGCGGGCGTTATCCCGGCTACGCCGGACATCGAACTCTCGATAAACGAAAACGCGATAAAAACGTTTTCCGGCAAGGACCCGATTACCGGCGAGCGCATTATGAGCGTGTCCTGCCCGCTTGTTTCGGGAAGCTCGGGCGTTATCGGGGTATTGCGGTATGTTACGAGCCTTCGGGAGGTTGACCGCAGGATTATCATGTCCAGCGCGGGCGCGGTATTGGTCGCGGTTATTATTATAGTTTTCGTGTTTATATCCAACAGGTATTTCATACGTTCGATTGTAAACCCGCTACGCGAGATTACCGAGATTACGAAAAAAATCACAAAGGGCAGCTACGGGGTTAAAATCGAAAAGAAATTTGACGATGAAATCGGCGAGCTGTGCGATTCTATTAACGAGATGTCGGTTGAGATTTCGCGCGCCGAGAGGATTAAAAACGAGTTTATATCCTCAATATCACACGAGCTTCGCACACCGCTCACCGCTATAATCGGCTGGGGAGAGACGCTTACGAGCGTAGGGTTTGAGAACCCCGGGGAGATTAAGAAGGGTATATCCATTATCCTTAAGGAGACTCGCCGCCTGTCAAAAATGGTGGAGGAGCTTCTGAATTTCGCGCGTATGGAGAGCGGGCGGTTTAACCTTCATATCGAGCCCATGGATTTAAAAGCCGAGTTCGAGGAGGTTCTGTTTGTTTACAACGAGACGTTTAAAATAGAGGGCATCGAAATACACTACGAGCAAAACGACGATGATATATATATGAACGGCGACAGAGCGCGCTTAAAGCAGGTGTTTTTCAATATAATCGACAACGCGGTTAAGCACGGCAAATCCGGCGGGCGCCTGGATTTCACGGTTGACTCCGACGGCGCGTTTGCCCGGATTGTTATACGCGACTACGGCGAGGGCATACCCGAAGACGAGCTGCCGTACGTCAAGCTCAAGTTCTATAAGGGCTCGTCAAAGGCCACCGGCAGCGGCATAGGTCTCGCGGTCTGCGATGAAATAGTTAAGCTGCACGGGGGCGAGCTGAAGATTGAGAGCGAGTACGGCAACGGGACGCAGGTTACGATTCTGCTGCCGATTATGAAAGAAACCGAAACCGAGGAATCATCCGATACAAATTCGAAAGCGGGTTAATACATGACAAACAAAAAAACAAGCATCGGAGGTCAGGCGCTGATTGAGGGCATTTTGATGCTTGGCCCCAAAAGATACGCGATCGCGGTCAGAAAGCCGGACAGTGAAATAGACCTCAAGGTCGAGGAGTTTAACTCCTTAAAGAATAAGAATAAACTGTTTAAAGCGCCGTTTATACGCGGCATGATCGGGCTTTTTGAATCGATGAAGCTCGGGATTTCGGCGTTAAATCACTCCGCGGGCATTGCCGGTGAGGTAGAGGACGAGGAACCGACGGGTTTTGACAAATGGCTGATTGATAAATTCGGCTCCGAGAAAATCGAAAGGTTTATCATGACCTGCGCGACAGTGCTCGGCACAATCATTCCGATAGTATTGTTTATATTCCTGCCCACGCTGCTTGCGGGAAGCCTTGACAGGCTTGCGGGTTCGGGAATAGTACGCAATCTTATTGAGGGATTATTCAGGATCATCATATTTATTATATTCATGTGTTCAGTTTCGCAAATGAAGGACTTAAAACGCGTTTTCGCGTATCACGGCGCCGAGCACAAGACGATTTTCTGCTACGAATCCGGAAAGGAGCTGAGCGTTGAAAACGTCAGGGAGTACGCAAAGGAGCACCCGCGCTGCGGCACAAGCTTTCTGTTTTCCGTGATGATTATAAGCGTGCTCGTATTCTCGGTTATAAGCTGGTCCAATCCGTATATAAGAATACTTCTGAGGCTTATTCTGCTTCCGGTTGTCGTGGGCATAAGCTACGAGGCAAACCGGCTTATCGGCAGGTTTGACAACCCGTTTACGCGTTTTTTGCGCGCGCCGGGAGTCTGGTTCCAGAAACTCACCACAAACGAGCCGGACGATTCGATGATAGAAATCGCGATAGCCGCGTTAAAGCCCGTTATACCCGAAAGCCCCGGGACCGATGAATGGTAACTCTGTTAAGCTGATAGCCTTTACACCATAAACCGGAAGCGGCGGTGACATGTTTTTGTGATTACGACATATAACGACGTATATCTCGATATCAGGAGAAAATTCGTGTTCGCGGGTCTTGACCCGGCGGACCTTGAGGCAAGGGAGCTTGTGCGCGCGGCCGCGAATAAGACCCGTGAGGAGTTTATACGTGACAAATATCTGTTTGCCCCGTCCGATATCAGGGAAAAAGCGTATTCGCTCGCGGAGCGCAGGGTTTCGGGCGAGCCCCTCGCGTATTTAATAGGTGAGTGGGATTTTTACGGGCTTACGCTTAAGGTGACGAAGGACGTTCTTATTCCGCGCTGTGACACCGAGGTGCTTGTGGACGTCGCGCTTAAACGAAACGTTTCGGAGTCGTTCAGGTTTTTGGATTTATGCACGGGCTGCGGGTGTATCGGCATCGCGATCGCGGCAAACCGCGGCGGCTGCCGCGGCGTTCTGGCGGATAATTCACAAAAAGCGATTGATGTCGCGCGCGAGAATATAAAAAGTCATAAGCTGACGGACCGCTTAATCTGCGTTTTGGCGGACGTGAGGAATAAAGCGGTCGAAAACCTCGGCAGGTTTGATTTAATCGTCGCGAACCCGCCGTACATACCGGCGTCCGATATGGAAGGGCTGGACAGCTCGGTTAAGGATTTTGAGCCGGCCGCCGCGCTGTGCGGCGGCGCGGACGGTTTGGATTACTACCGGGCGATACTTGACGGCTGGCTCTGCTTACTGAAAACAGGCGGACTGATTGCGTTTGAATGCGGTATTAACCAGGCGGATGAAATAAAAAAACTAATGCGCGGTTACGGTATCAGGCAAATCCGTCAGAAAAAGGATACCGGCGGCATACCCAGAGTGGTTTCGGGAATAAAGGGTGTGTGAGCTTTTAGCCGCGGCAAATAATATAAGGAGTGTAAAGGTATGGAAAAGAAAAAAGCATTGGACACGGCGCTTGAGCAGATAGAAAAGCAATTCGGAAAGGGTTCCGTTATGCGTCTCGGCGAAAACCGGAGCATGAACATAAGCTGTATTTCGACGGGCTCGCTGACCCTCGATATCGCGCTGGGTGTGGGCGGTGTTCCGCGCGGGCGCATTGTCGAAATCTACGGCCCTGAATCCTCGGGCAAGACCACGATTGCGCTGCATATGGTTGCCGAGGCTCAGAAGGCCGGAGGCGAGGCCGCGTTTATCGACGTTGAGCACGCTCTTGACCCGGTATATGCCGCGGCGCTCGGCGTTGATATCGATAATCTTCTGGTGTCACAGCCGGATACCGGCGAGCAGGCGCTTGAGATTGCCGAGGCGCTCGTGCGCAGCAACGCAATCGATATTGTGGTTATTGACTCGGTTGCCGCGCTTGTGCCGCGCGCCGAGATTGAGGGCGTTATGGGCGATTCCTTTGTCGGGCTTCAGGCGCGGCTTATGTCGCAGGCGCTGCGCAAGCTCGCCGGCGCTATATCGAAAGGCAACTGCGTCGCGGTGTTCATAAACCAGCTGCGCGAGAAAATCGGTGTTATTTACGGCAGCCCGGAGGTCACGCCGGGCGGACGCGCGCTTAAATTCTATTCAAGCGTCAGGATAGACGTGCGCAAGGGCGAGGCGATTAAAAACGGTACCGAGCTTTTGGGCAACCGCACCCGCGCGAAGGTTGTGAAAAACAAAATCGCGCCGCCGTTTCGTGACGCGGAGTTCGATATTATTTACGGCGAGGGCATTTCGAAAACCGGTGAGCTCGTAGACCTCGGCGTTAAGCTTGATTTGGTCGCGAAATCCGGCGCGTGGTACAGCATGGGCGATACGCGCTTAGGGCAGGGCAGAGACAGCGCGAAGCAGTTTTTAAAGGACAATCCCGAGATTGCCGCAAGCTTGGAGCAGGAAATCCGCAATAACTCGGATAAGCTCATGAAAAAGCAGATAGGCACGGCAAAGAGCGCGCCGGCAAAAGGAATAACCGTGGACGCGGACGATTTTGAGGGTTAAAACATGTCTTACGAGACCCGTCCGGACGCTGCGGTAAGCAAGGCGGCGGAAATTCTGGGGCGTCGCGCCATGTCACGGGGCGAGCTTGTCGAAAAGCTTCTTAACTACGGGTTTTCCGAAGACGAGGCAAGCCGCGCGGCTGACAGAATGGAAGAGCTTTCCGCCGTCGATGATTTTGAATACGCCAGAACCTGCGCGGGATATTACATAGCCCGCGGCATGGGCAAAAGGCGCATCCGCGAGGAGCTGCGCCGCCGTAAAATTCCGCCCGAAATCATCGACGGGGTTTTAGACGATTTGCCCGGGCCGGACGGAAGCATAGAGGAGTATATCCGGAGAAAGCTTAAAGACCCGTCGGATAAGGCGGAAAAGCGACGCGTTGTTAACGCGCTTTTGCGGCGCGGGTTTGATTATGAGGATATTAACAGGGTAATCAGGCGTTTTATTTCGGAGGATTATTATTAAATGACGCATAAAATCGGGATGATATCATTAGGCTGCGCGAAAAACCAGGTAAACAGCGAAAATATGCTCGCGGCTTTGGACCAGGCCGGGTTTGAGATTATATCCGGGCCGGACGGCGCGGACGCGGTAATCATCAACACCTGCGGATTTATCGAGTCGGCGCGCAGCGAGGCGTACTATGTCATCGGCGAGGTCAAAAAGCTCAAGGTCGAAAATAAAGTCGGCAAAATAATAGTGGCGGGCTGTCTGCCGGAGCGGTATAAAAGCCTGCTTGACGATATACCCGAAATAGACGCGGTGCTCGGCTGCGGAAGTTATCACAGAATCGTCGGGGTCGTCCGGGGAGTCTTAAGCGGCAGGAAGGCCGCGGTGTTTGACGACCCTGACACGGCGCCTATTGACGGGAGCAGGATTCTGTCAACACCCGGCTATACCGCGTATATAAAAATCGCGGAGGGCTGCGACAACCGCTGCTCCTATTGCGTTATCCCCTCTCTGCGCGGCAGGTACAGGAGCCGCAGGATGGAGGACATACTCGAGGAGGCGAAGGGCCTCGCGGGGCTCGGTGTGCGCGAGCTTATAGTTATCGCGCAGGACACAAGCCGGTACGGCATTGATTTATACGGTAAGCGCCGGCTCGGTGAGCTTCTGGAAAGACTATGCCGGATTGACGGGCTTAGGTGGATAAGGGTACATTATTTATACCCCGACGAGATAGACGAAGGGTTGATTCGGGTTTTCGCGGACGAGGAGAAGATTGTCAAATACCTCGATATCCCGATTCAGCACGCGAGCGACAGGATTCTTAAGGCGATGAACCGGCGGGGCGACGGAAAATACCTCGATAATCTGTTTGCGAGATTAAGGGATAAAATCCCGGGCGCCGTGTTCAGAACAAGCGTCATAGTCGGTTTTCCGGGCGAAACCCGTGAGGATTTTGAAGAGCTTTGCGCTTTTCTGAAAAAGCATAAATTCGTTCGAGGCGGGGTTTTCAAATACTCGGCCGAAAAGGGAAGCCCGGCCGAACGCATGGACGGGCAGGTTGACGAGGACGAGAAGGAAAGAAGATACGAGCTCGCGTGCGCGCTCCAGTCGCGTATCATAGACGAGTATAACCGTTCTCTTATATCAGGAAAGCTTACCGTGCTGTGCGAGGGCTTCGATTCCGATATCGGATATTACTTCGGCAGGACGTTTGCGGACTCGCCCGAGGTGGATGCGCGGATTTATTTCAGGGCACCCTTTGACGTTTCCCCGGGTATGCTTCTCGCCGTCATGGCGGTTCGGGAAGCCGACGGAGAGCTTTACGGCGAGGCAGTTGACATAACGGAGGTTTAAGCCGTGACAGCAGCTAATATAATTACAATTGTAAGAATACTTCTGACACCCGTGTTCATGGTCGCGGCTCTTTCCGGATTCCCGTACGGAAAGACGCTGGCGCTCGCTATTTTTATCGTCGCGAGCATTACGGACGGTATAGACGGGTATATTGCGCGGCGCTACAATCAGATAACGACGCTCGGGAAGTTTTTGGACCCGCTCGCGGATAAGCTGCTTGTAACCGCCGCGATACTTGTGTTTGTGCAAAAAGGGCTCATGTCATGCGTTTCCGCGATGATTATCATAACACGGGAATTTGTCGTCACCTCGCTGCGTATCGTCGCGATGGGCGAGGGCGTTGTGGTATCGGCGCGGCTTTCAGGCAAAATAAAGACCGTGGTGCAGATTATTTCGATAACGCTGCTGCTTACGCCGCTCGGCGGGTACAGCTTATTCGGCACGCGGTACACCGTCGGAAACGCCGCGGTATTGATTATGGTAATAGTCACGGTCATATCGGGTATCGAATATTTCCGGGGGCTGGGCAGGCTGCTCGGGCTCCGGCAGAAATAAATTTTAAGCAAGAATCAAGGAGCGTTATATGAAGCTTTATAATTCGATTACAAAACAAAAAGAAGAGTTTAAACCGATTGCGGGTGATAAGGTCACAATTTATTCCTGCGGCCCGACGGTTTACAACTATTTTCATATCGGCAACGCGAGGCCGTTTATTGTTTTCGACGTGCTGCGGCGTTATCTGGAATACCGCGGATATAACGTCGTGTTTGTCCAGAACTTTACGGACATAGACGATAAGGTCATCGCACGGGCGAACGAGCTGGGTCTTGATTATCTCGAAATCGCGAACAGGTATATCGATGAGTATTACAAGGACGCGAAAGGGCTCGGCATACGTAAGGCCTCGATACACCCGCGCGCTACAGAAAACATCGACGCGATAATCGAGCTTGTCGAAAAACTGTTTGAGACCGGCTACGCGTACGAGGTTAACGGGGACGTGTATTTCCGCGCGCTCAAGTTTACCGATTACGGGAAGCTCTCGAAGCAGCCGATAGAGGACCTTGTTTCGGGCGCGAGGATAGAGGTGGACGAGCGCAAGGAGCACCCGATTGATTTCGCGCTTTGGAAGGCGGCGAAGCTGGGAGAGCCCGCGTGGGACTCGCCGTGGGGCCGCGGCAGGCCGGGCTGGCATATCGAATGCAGCGCTATGGCAAACCGCTATCTCGGACCGACAATCGACATACACAGCGGCGGCGTGGATTTAAAGTTTCCGCACCATGAGAACGAAATCGCCCAGAGCGAGGCGGCAAACGGCTGCAGGTTCGCTAACTTCTGGCTGCACAACGCGTTTTTGAATATAGACAACCAGAAAATGAGCAAGTCCCTCGGCAATTTCCTTACTGTACGCGAGATAGCCGAAAAATACGGCTATGAGCCCATACGCTTTTTCATGCTCTCCGCCCATTACAGAAGCCCGCTCAATTACTCGGTCGATTCGATGACTCAGGCTTCCGCGGCACTTGAACGGTTATACACCGCGAAGCGGAATCTTGAGTTTATCGCGGAAAACGGCGAGCGCGGCGAGCTTGACGGTAATGACAACAGCGTTCTTTCAGGACTTGACAAAAACAGGGAAGCGTTTATCGGCGCGATGGACGATGATTTAAACACCGCGGACGCCGTTGCAGCGATATTCGAGCTTGTGCGCGATATAAATATACTGGTTAACAATACGCCGAAGGTAGAATTCGCGAAAGCGTGTCTTGAGCGGCTGTACGAGCTCGCGGACGTTCTGGGGCTTATGCGCCGGGACGATGAGGATGAGCTTTCCGCCGAGATAGAGGCACTTATCGAAAAGCGAAGCCTCGCGCGCAAAAACCGCGATTTTGCGGAAGCCGACCGTATACGCGATGAGCTGAAAAGCCGCGGCATAGTTCTGGAGGATACGCCCCAGGGCGTTAAGTGGCACAGAATATAAACAAATGCGGTCGGGTATTATCCCGACCGAAAGCTTTTTTAAACTGGAGGATACAGCTCTTGAAGGTAATGGTGATTGACGGCAACAGCATATTAAACCGCGCGTTTTACGGCGTTCGCGCGCTGACAACGAGAGACGGCAGGTATACCAACGCGGTTTACGGCTTTCTGATGATTTACCTGAAGCTTATCGAGGAGCGAAAGCCCGACGATGTATGCGTCGCGTTCGATTTGAAGGCCCCGACGTTCAGGCATACCGAATTTGAAGGCTATAAGGCGAAGCGCAAGGGCATGCCGGACGAGCTTGCCGAGCAGGTGCCGGTCATAAAGCGCGTGCTTGACGCGATGAACGTAAAAAGACTTGAGCTTTCCGGCTTCGAGGCGGACGATATTATCGGCACGATAAGCCGAATCTGCGCCGAAAAAGGCTACGCGTGCGAGATTGTCACGGGTGACCGCGACAGCTTTCAGCTTATCGCGAACCCGGGTACCAGCGTACTCCTTGTCTCGACGGGCAAGGGCGGGACCGAGACTGCGATATACGACGAGAATGCGCTGCTTGAGAAATACGGTATTAAAGCCGAGCGCATGAAGGATTTAAAGGGCCTTATGGGCGACTCGTCCGACAATATCCCGGGTGTCGCGGGTATCGGCGAAAAGACCGCCCTGGAGCTTGTCAGAAACCACGGCTGCATCGAGGATATATATGAGAACATAGACAGTCTTGACATAAAAGAGTCGGTCAGAAGCAAGCTTGTAAACGGCAAAGACAGCGCGTTTTTATCGAAAAGGCTCGCCACAATAGATTTAAACGTGCCGATAGAATTTACTCCGTCAGGCCTTATGGAATACGACCGCAAAGAGCTACTTGAGCTTTTTCGCGACCTTGAATTCCAAAGCCTTATTAAAAGGCTCGGGCTAACAGAGGAGATAACAGCGGTTCGCCCCGCATACGATACCGGGGAGGTTAAAACGCCGGAGGTGCTCGAAAAGCTTATACGGGAGCTTGAAAGCTCCGCCAATGTGTCCGTCGCGTGCGCGCCGGGCTTTGACGCGGTCGCCCTGGATTTCGGAAGCCGGGGCGTTTCGGTTTGCGCGCGGGATTTCGGGAAAGCGGAGTATGACGGGTTTTTAAGGCTTTTGTTTTCGGACAGAGTCAAAAAGACCGCCCATGATATAAAAGCATATATCGTCGCTTTAAACCGCGACGGAATCACAGCTTCCGGGTTTGTGTCCGACACGGCGCTCGCCGCGTATCTTGCCGACCCTCTTAAAAAATCATATTCACTTGACGAGGTCTCAAAGGATATATGCCCGGATATCCCGGTTGACGAGTCTGAATACAGCCGGGACGGCGCGTTTTCGGCACTGGGCGACTTCGGTAAAGCAAAAGAGGCTCTTATCGCCGCCGCCCGCGCGACGGGCATAATCGGGGAGAGCTTGAAATCCCGCCTTAAGGAGCTGGATATGGAAAAGCTCTACGCGGACATTGAGCTGCCGCTCTGCCGCGTGCTCGCGGATATGCAGATTACCGGGTTTAAGGTTGACGGGAAGACGCTGCTTAAGTTCGGCGAAGATATGCGGGAGCGAATGGAGGATATCGCCGAGCGCGTTTTTGAGCTTTCCGGGTTTGAATTCAATATCCTCTCGCCAAAGCAGTTGGGCGAGGTTTTGTTCGAAAAGCTGATGCTCCCCGCGGTAAAGAAGACGAAAACCGGCTACTCCACGGATATCGAGGTGCTTGAAAAGCTTAAGGACATGCACGGGATTGTTCCGCTTTTAATCGATTACAGGAAATATTCAAAGCTTAAATCCACTTATGTGGACGGGCTGATTAAGGAAATCTCCGCCGCCGACGGGCGTATCCACTCGAATTTCAAGCAGATGATGACCGCGACGGGAAGAATAAGCTCCACCGAGCCCAATCTGCAGAACATACCGATCAGGTATGAGCTCGGCGGTGAGATAAGAAAGCTGTTTGTACCCGAAAGCTCCGACTGGACCCTGATTGACGCCGACTATTCCCAGATTGAGCTTCGGGTTCTGGCGCATATCGCGGACGACGAGGTTATGAAAAACGCGTTTATCACGGGAAGTGATATCCATACGATTACCGCCTCGCAGGTTTTCGGTGTGCCCGAAGCCATGGTGGATTCCGAGATGCGCCGCGCGGCAAAGGCGGTTAATTTCGGGATTGTCTACGGAATCTCGGATTTTTCGCTTGCCCAGGACTTGAATATCGGCGTTTACCAGGCAAAAAGGTATATCGAAAACTATCTTGAAAAGTATTCGGGAGTCAGGGCGTATATGAAGGATATTATTGAGAGGGCTAAGCGCGACGGGTATGTCACGACGGTTTTCGGCAGAAGGCGCGATTTGCCCGAGCTCAATTCGAAAAATCATAATATCCGTTCGTTCGGCGAGCGCGTGGCGCTCAACACACCCATACAGGGAACCGCCGCGGATATAATTAAAATAGCGATGGTCAGAATTTATAACCGTCTGATAAGTGAGAAGCTCGAGTCCCGTCTTGTGCTGCAGGTGCACGACGAGCTTATCGTCGAGGCGAAAAAAACCGAGGCGGAGTATGTGCGAAGGCTTGTAAAGGAGGAAATGGAGGGCGCGTGCGCGCTGTCCGTCCCGCTGGTCGCGGACGCGGGTATGGGGGATACGTGGTATGACGCGAAAGCCTGAGTTTAAAATTCTCCCGATGAGCGAAGAGCATATACCCGAGGTCGCGAGGCTTGAGATTGAATGCTTTTCCGTGCCCTGGAGCCCGCGCATGCTGCGTGACGCTATTTCTTCTCCCACGGGTGTGTATCTGGCCGCGGTTTCGGATAACGGCGTATTGGGCTATATCGGCGCCGATTTCGTGCTCGATACCGGATATATAACCAATATCGCGGTCGCGCCCGGGATGCGACGGCGCGGGATTGGGGCGGCGCTGCTTTCGGCCCTTACGCGGGAAGCGGCGGAGCGCAATCTTAAATACCTGACGCTTGAGGTGAGACGCGGGAACCTTCCCGCCATATCGCTGTATTCAAGCCGGGGATTTAAGAAAACCGGCGAACGCCCGGGCTATTACAAAAACCCGGACGAGGACGCGGATATTATGACGGCCGAAATTCAGAGTTTTTAAAAGTATAAGAAACAGGTGCTTTATATGACGATACTCGCGATTGAAACATCCTGTGACGAAACCGCCGCGGCGGTATCGCGAAACGGTAGGGAGATCCTTTCCTCATGCGTCGCGTCACAGGCGGATATACATGAGCTTTACGGCGGAGTCGTGCCGGAAATCGCGTCAAGGAGACATATCGAGTGCGTCGTGCAAATCGCGGAGCGCGCGATTAGTGACGCGGGCATTGACATGACGTCTCTCGACGCGATAGCCGTGACGTACGCGCCCGGATTAATCGGCGCGCTTTTAGTGGGCGTCGGCTTTGCGAAGGCGCTTTCATTCGCGCTTGATTTGCCGCTTGTCCCGGTACATCACATTCGCGGGCATATAGCCGCGAATTTAATAGCGTTTCCGGAGCTTGAGCCGCCGTTTTTATGCCTTGTCGCGTCCGGCGGACATACCCAGCTTATCGACGTCAGAGACTATACGGATTTTAGAATACTTGGCGAGACCCGTGACGACGCCGCCGGAGAGGCGTTCGACAAATGCGCGCGGATGCTGGGGTTCGGTTACCCGGGCGGTGCCGAGCTTGACAAGCTGGCACAAGGCGGGGACGATAAGAAATACCCGCTTCCCCGCGCGAGCATCGACGGGTCGAGTCTCGACATGTCGTTTTCGGGGCTTAAAACAGCGGTAATAAACTTAATTCACAATATAAGGCAAAAAGGCGAGGAACCTGACGCCAAGTCCGTCGCGGCAAGCTTTTCCGCGGCGGTAAGCGATGTGCTCGTGCCGCGCGCGATTGAGGCCGCGAAAACCGCGGGGCGCAGCAAGCTTGCCGTGGCCGGCGGGGTGGCGGCAAATTCAAGAATCAGGTCTGACTTGACGCGTGCCGCGGCAAAGCATAACATAAGCCTGTATCTGCCTCCAATCGGGCTTTGCGGCGATAACGCCGCGATGATAGCCTGCCAGGCGTATTACGAGCTTCTGGCGGGAAACACGGCGGGAAGCGACTTGAACGCCTATGCGACGATGCCCTGCGATGAGCTTGTCAGATAAAGGCTTTTAAACTATTTGCGACACGGAAGAAAACGACATTGAAGGCCGGTTTTTCAATGCCGTTTTTAATTTTTATTATTAATCCCGGTACGCAGCGACACTGTCTGTCCCACTGTGCCGCGAGTGTATTGCCCGCTTTCCCGCGCGTGTTAAATACCCGTTAACCCGATGTGTTATCTGCCTCGCGGAAAAGTCAAAATGACGGTGAGGGTGTTTCATAGTATAAAACCGTATTATGTAAACGGATAAACATGTGGAGAACCGTAACGCAGTTCGGGTTTCAAAGCCTGTTAATTATTTCCACAAAACCGTGTAAAGCCTTAAAAATCAATGGGTATATGCCTGTGTAAAACTCTGTGGATAATGTGGATAACTTTTTGTTGAACGGCAAATTGCGGCTTGTTACGTAAACCGGATAATTTTCACGATAAGCATTTCGGTAATAATTTTAAGGCAATATTATAAAAATAAAACCCTTGTTTTTCAAGGGTTTTATTCTTTTAT
Organism: Clostridiales bacterium; assembly: GCA_012515925.1. Classification (GTDB taxonomy): domain Bacteria; phylum Bacillota; class Clostridia; order Oscillospirales; family JAAYXM01; genus JAAYXM01. The sequence goes on along the minus strand of JAAYXM010000196.1, from coordinate 1,052 downwards.
CCACTGAAGCAATTTTGGGTTTAATAACTCCGATATGGTAATAACAGTTAAAAAAATTGTTAGTATGCACAAAGTTTGTAATGGAAAAAAATACAATATACAAATTGTATAATACGATTAAATAAGCTTCGGTACGCGCGGCAAGGCAGGCGGTTTTCAGCCTGCCCTGCTAACTTATGCCGATTGTCTTATGATTAAGCTATGCGGGAGTATCAGGTTTTTCCTTGTCTGCCTGCCGTTAAGCCGCCGGATAAGCAAATCCATCGCGTTATAGCCCATATCAAAAAGCGGCAGGCTTATTGTTGTAAGTGAAGGAGTAAACATTTCGGCGGCTTCGGAATCCCCGAAGCCTATAACCGATACGTCGCCGGGAACCGATATTCCGAGCGTTGACAGCTGTTTTATCGCGCCTGTCGCGGCGTTATCCGAGCAGGCAATCACCGCGTCGGGACGCGTAAACCCCAAAAGCATCTTTTTGGCGGCGATTATCCCCGCCTTAAACGAACACCCTTCCGAAAACACAAGCGTGCCGTCGTAAGAAATGCCGGAAGCTTCGAGAGCCTCACTGTATCCTTGCACGCGTGCTCTTGCGGATTCGCTTGTGTTTTCCGGATTAAGAAGCGCAATCCTGCGCCGCGGAGTCTTTATCAGGTATTCCGCCGCGTCGCGGCAGGCTTTATTATAATCGATTCCGACATAACACAGCCCGTCGGCATAAGCCGGCTCGAAGCAGCTTATAACCGGAAACCTCCCCGCGAGCTTATGTATTTCCCCGCGATTTAACATACTCGAAAGCAATATCGCGCCGTCCGCCGTCCCGTTAAACAGCAGGTCGAAGCCTCTCGCTTCTCCGCCGCCACCCGTCACGCAGATAATAACCGTATACCCGCCTTCCCGCGCGCATTCCTCGATACCCTCGATAACCCTGAAGCAGTTTGCTCCCGGGCTTTTGTCAATAAATACGGCCGCGCATTTTGTTCTGGATTTTCGCAGGTGCCGCCCCTGCATATTAGGCGTGTAGTTTAAGCGCTCTATCGCCTCAAGCACTTTTT